>JACRGV010000114.1 GCA_016212215.1 Nitrospirota bacterium | reverse complement strand
GGTGGCATCGGCTTTATTAGATATAGAGCCCAGATTGACCAAGGTCAGAGGTCACAAGCACCTGTCTAAATTACGAGATGTTATACAAAGGGAACTTAAAATCGGAGCGCAGCAGGCACGTGCCGCTGCATAATAACATGGTGGCCGCTATTGAATTTCAACTAAAAAAGGGATTGACTCGATAAACATGCCGAGGGCTAACCGACATTACATTCCAGGACAGGTGTGGCATATTACACATAGGTGTCACAAGAGGGAATTTCACCTTATCGGGGTCGGACCATAACAACCTTTTCCATAGCTACATGAGGCAGCAAAAACGCAGACAATACTGATAAATCATAATATGTATGGGATAGGACTGCCTAAAAACTCTGGCGGATGAATGAAGAAGCTTCTTTCGTGACAGGGCAGAGTGGTAATTATTATTTTCACTGAGATAAGGGGTACTGAGTTCTTGAAAAAGTCCGGTTAAGCAAAATTTAAAAAAATAAAAATAAAAATAGATACCATCAAATCCTATCTCTGCTTTTGGGTTTAAAGAACAGCTTGGCTTTCCGATCCTGAAAATGCTATACTGCAAAAAATATGAGACTCTTCGAGAAAAATGGACATGCGATTATCTGGGGTGATACCATAGATGCCCTCACGAGCAAAATTCCCGATGGCTCGGTAGACCTAATATTTGCTGATCCGCCCTACAATATCGGGAAAAACTTCAATGGTAGAAAAGACCGTTGGCCATCAGATGAAGCATATCTTTCGTGGTGTTATGAGTGGCTTACTCTCTGCATCGCTAAGCTGAAGCCACACGGTAGCTTATATGTTATGACTGCGACTCAGAACATCCCCTACTTCGACATTTTTCTTCGTAAACAACTCCATATTCTCAGCCGGATTGTCTGGGCGTACGACAGCTCTGGAGTACAAGCGCGTAATTATTTTGGTTCTCTCTATGAACCCATCCTCTTTTGCGTTAAGGATAAGGACAACTATACCTTCAACACAGATGACATTCTTGTTGAAGCCCGCACTGGTGCAACACGAAAGTTGATAGACTATCGAAAATCCATTCCGACCATGTACAACACCAAGAAGGTGCCGGGAAACGTCTGGAACATCCCACGAGTACGGTATCGGATGGACGAATACGAAGACCATCCCACGCAAAAACCAACAGCCCTGTTGGACAGGATCATTAAGGCAAGTTCAAAACCTGGTGACCTTGTACTTGATCCGTTTTCCGGTACATTCACTACGTCATTCGTTGCGCAATTGCTAGGGCGAGATTCCCTCGGCATCGAAGCCGAGGAGGAGTATGTGAAGATCGGCCTTCGCCGTCTTGCAATTCAGGAAACATATAACGGCGAAGTCCTGCGCCGTGAGCCGAAGACTTATGAACAACAGGGTGGCCCAGTCCAACAGCACTTGGCCATTTTTGAAAGGCATGAGCAATGGAACACGACTTCACACCAGTAATAAAAGACATCCTCACCCGCCATTTCGCCACTAAGGCAGAAGACCTGTTTGAAAAAAGTTCTCTCCTTCAGTACATCAACCTCAAAACTGTCTCAGCTACCCGCGGTTCAAAAGCAAGAAGCAGCTTCGCAAATCTCTACGCGATTTATGTTTTGGCGGAAGACTACGTCACGCATGGATACCATAAAAAAGGTGATTACTCAAAATACGAGGGGGCGCAATTCTCCAAACTGTTTAAGAGACAGCGCGAACTGCCCTTTGGCGGCAAACTACAGAACCATGGCCTGAACGACCGCCTAAATGGAGAATTCAGGAAGTGCTTTCCACAGGTCGATGCTCAGCCGATTCTCAGGGTTGTTGAGACTAAAAGATATTGGATCAACGAGAAGCTTATTGCCTTATCGCTTGGCAAGAAGACATTCAACATTGCTGAAGCAATCATCGAGATCATCAACGCATATGCGAGCACCAAGCAGGCGTCATTTGCAGGGTTCATTAAGACTTGTGAGCAACTGCGGGAGATATCAAAACAGAAGAATGATAAGGTGGAAGAGTTTGTCCTTGGACTGTTGGCTCAAAATGTTGATGCGCGCATCTTTGAGATCGTGAGTTATGCAATCCTAAAATACTTCTATCATGATCAGACTGTATATTTCGGTTTTCAGCTTGATGATTTGGAAAAGTCGCCTTTGATCCTCTATAAGACGGGCCGCACGAATGCTAATGACGGCGGTATCGACTTCGTTATGCAACCGCTTGGCCGGTTCTTTCAGGTGACGGAAACGCTTGATGTGCGGAAGTACTTTCTGGACATCGACAAGATCGAGCGTTATCCTATCACGTTCGTGATAAAGTCGAGTGAAGCTATACAAGTGCTTGTCAAGAAACTTCGCGAGGGCGCGGAGCGCCAGTACTCTGTTAAAGCCATTGTAGAGAAGTACATGGCGTGTATTGAAGAAGTAATTAATATTCCTATACTACAAGAGCGATTCAGGAGTGGCGTTGCCCAAGGCTACCTTAGCAGTATCATGAACGAGATCGTTCGCCAGAGCAAAGTCGAGTTCAATTACGAGGAACCTGACGACGAAGATGATGAAAACGAAGATGAATGAAACTGCTGAACTGAACATTGCTTCGCCTAAGTCATGTGTCCGTCCATCACCCTGCATTATCAAATATTGCATCTATTTCAGTAATTCTGAATTCAGAGCTAATAGAACGGCCCCCAGAAGCCATAAGGAAAATAATCGGGGTCGGACCATAATAACCTTTTGATTTTCATAAACTAATGTGATAATTTCCATATTACTAAGTCCTTAGAACATCAATTTGCGGCCTGAAAACATCCTTTTTACTGCGGTAGTTTATGAGGCGGCAGAAGGATAGCGTGGTCCGACCCCGACAAATGACTCCTGATTATGCGGCAACACAAATCAAGGTTATGGCAAATCCCCCCTTTACAACGTGCATTTATATAACCTATAATTATTTGCGACTGAACTAAACTATGTGTTAAATCAGAAGGAGATGAACTGTCTTGAGTCAAATGGATGAAATAGCCGGAAGGAAAAGGGAGTTGCTCAGAGTTTGTTCAGGATATCAGGTCCTCGCAGTCTACCTTTTTGGTTCCATGGCGGATGAAGGGGTTGGTCTGCTGGATAATAAGATGCCGGTAGATATTGATCCACTTGCCGACCTTGATGTCGGTGTGGTGTTCCTGTTACCTCTTTCTGATCCAAAGGAAAGAGTAAAACTTTACAAAAGACTTTATTCTGATTTATCAGATGTATTCTATCCGCTTTCTTTGGACCTCGTCTTTCTTCAGGAAACCGGCGTCATCATTCAGTCAGAGGCAATCAATGGTCAATTAATCTATAGCCGTGATGATGATCAGAGAACAGATTACGAAGAAAGAGTCATCAAGTTTTATCAAGACTGGAAGCCTGTCTATGACCAATATACAAAAGAAGTATTGGAAGCTATCAGGACATGACTTTAAACGTCACCATGATAACAGGCAGGATTGATGTCATCCGTACTGCCCTGTCCCATTTACAGGATCTGGGCACTCTGCCGAAGGAAGAATTTCTGCGTGATTATAAAAACCCTGCATCAGCAGAAACCTTTCTGAGACACTGTCTTGAGGCAACCTTTGATATTGGAAGGCATATCCTTGCAAAGACCGGCAAAGTTCGCCTGACTCATGAATACAAAGATATTGCCCGTGGGCTTGGCGACAGCGGTGTGTTATCTCAGCCACTGGTGGAAAGGCTTATAGAGATGGCCGGTTATCGAAACAGGATCGTTCACTTCTATCACGAGATTACGAATGAAGAGCTGTACCAGATTTTGCAAACCGATATGAAAGACTTCAGGAATTTCCTCAACGAGCTTGGGCAGTTCATGGAAAGCCAACAGAAAAAATAAATGGATACGGGTACGGAAAGCCCTATTTTATACAAGAAGTCTGAAACTTAAGGAAGTATATCGCTATGGGTACAAAGTGCGAAAAGATTGAGATAGACATTTCTCAGGACATAATATTTGTGATGCGTGGGTCTGAGAGATACTTTTCTCCCAGGAGATAATATGCCTACATAACAAGGTTAAAGGTATAGTAATGCATATATGAAACTAACGTTATAAACATCTTGATTTTGCAAAATAGAAATTGTATTCTATTTTGTATGATCATCCTGAGAAAAGTTAAAACGCTGGTACTACAGCGATTAAAATCGTATCCTGCTGTAGCATTAGTCGGACCCCGTCAGTCCGGTAAAACCACATTGGCGCGTTCTTTATCAACTGAGTATTTTGATCTTGAGCAGGAAACCGAACGATTGAGATTGGATGTTGAATGGCCTTCTTTGATTAAGACCAAACGTTTGATAGTGCTCGATGAGGCCCAGACTTTCCCGGAGTTGTTTCCGCGGCTGCGTGGGGCAATTGATGAGGATCGCCGCCGGACTGGCCGTTTTCTGCTATTGGGCTCTGTCTCCCCGGAGCTTATGTTACATGTTTCAGAGTCCCTGGCCGGACGCCTCTCACTCGTAGAATTAAGCCCTTTTACTCTATCTGAACTGCCGGACACTCCAATGAGGGAGTTGTGGTTATTGGGTGGTTTTCCTGACGGAGGTATTTTGTCACCTGACCTTTATCCACAATGGCAAAAGGATTATCTCGACCTTCTGACACAACGAGATTTGCCGAACTGGGGGCTGATCGCTAAACCACAAGTGATGCAGCGCCTGCTCAAAATGTTAGCGGCTGTTCATGGACAATTATGGAATGCCTCACAGGTGGGACAAAGCCTCAGCATTTCTTATCATACGGTTAATAGCTATGTCCATTTCCTTGAAGGGACTTTTCTCATTCGCAAACTCCATCCATGGTCGGCTAATATTCGAAAACGGCTTGTCCGCAGCCCTAAGTGCTATTGGCGTGACACAGGCATTCTCCACAGTTTGCTCGGCGTTCAGGATTATAAAACCCTGCTGAATCAACCGTGGGTAGGAGCGAGTTGGGAGGGGTTTGTCATTGAACAGATTCTGAATACATTAAATAACACCGGACGACCGCTTGAAACATGGTTTTTCCGTACATCCGATGGCTCTGAAATAGATCTATTGATAAAGTATGAGAATACATTATGGGCAATTGAGGTGAAGTTAACATCCAACCCTTCACTGCAGCATTTTGACAGTCTCAATCGTGCGGCAGATCTGGTAGGAGCTGATAAGCGTGTGCTTGTTTCCCAGACAACTAAACCGGCAATAAGTAATGACCGGATTTCCTGCTCATTAACGGAATTGTTGAAAATTTTAACAGAGAGCAACTAGTTCCGGACCCTGACATTTGATTTAGTGAAATAAAAGGAGACAATATGGTTGTATGATATTGCGCCGGTGAATTCAATTAACATTTTTTATAAGGAGGTATCGATATGTCGAATATTCGTTATGTCTGTCTGTCAGATATGCATCTTGGGGAAGAGGATAGTCTGTTAACAAATCTAAAAACAGGAAGTAGTGATATAGACCCATTTAGTCCAAGTCCTGTTCTTATTAAACTTGTAGAATGTCTGAAGGAACTTATCCGCAGTAATGATAATAATAGGAAACCAATCCTTATCCTGAATGGAGACATTCTTGAATTGGCTCTTGCAGAGATGAATGAGGCATCAATGGTGTTCGAACGTTTTATAGAGCTGATTATGCCCCCTGGTGATGAGCTTTTTGAGCAGATCATTTACGTGCCTGGTAATCATGACCATCACCTCTGGGAAACCGCACGAGAGACCCAATATGTTGAATATATTTCAAGACAATTAAATCAGGCAGGGAGTTCGTTACCTCCTCCATGGCATACTACAGAGATGTTTGTAGAAAATGTAAATAATCCTGTTCCCTCAAATTTTCTAAACGGATTGATAAAGAGATACCCAAACCTTAATAATTTTAATATTCAGATTGCTTACCCTAATTTTGGACTTATTAGTGGAGATAAGAATAAATGTGTGGTATTTCATCACGGCCATTTAATTGAGTCTATCTATTATCTCATGAGCACCGTAACAGGGATAATATTTCCTGATAAGAAAAAGCCTGTTGACGTAGATGATATTGAGGCGGAAAATTTTGCATGGATAGACTTCTTCTGGTCAACGATGGGGCGTTCAGGGGTTGCCGGTCAGGATATAGAAAAGATATATGAGAAGATAGGCGATGAAACAGGTCGTAAGAGATTGATAGAAAATCTATCGGCATATCTGGCAAAGGAAGTTGATGTCCCGCTTGTGCCTGAATATTTTGAACCAAAGGTGATAGGTTTTTTCATCGGCATGTTAGTGAACTATCTTGCAAAAAAAGAAAAGAAATATTCCGGAGGTTTACTGAGTCCGGATGCTGAAAAGGGCCTGTGGGCTTATACAGAAGGGACACTCAGGGAACAGATTCTTGAAGAACAGGCAGCTATGCCGAAGGAAGTAACTATTGTCTTTGGCCATACACATAAACCATATCAGGAGGATGTAAATTTCAGGGGATACCCTGCATGGGTGAATGTATTTAACAGCGGTGGATGGGTTGTGGAATCAGTGGAGGCTCAACCACTCCAGGGCGGGGCAGTAATCCTTGTTGATGAGAATCTTGATGCTGTTTCCCTCAGAATGTTTAATGAAGCAGAAAATCTATCCGGCTATTCCGTCAGAGTTGAAGATGCAACTCATGCGGGCCAACCACCAACACCAATATTTAATAGGCTATCCGGCCTGGTCAATTCATCGAGTGGAATTTGGAGGGATTTTTCTTCAACAGTTGCCCGTGAAATATATGTCAGGCAGCAGAACCTCAGGGCAAGGATAAACAGAAGGAGTTAGTATGACTTTGGGGTCTGATTGGGGACACCATTATGTATGATGTCCCCAGAATTATATTATGGTATGTAGACCTCGTACAAGCCTGTTATGGAATACACGACTTTGACGTTACCGTGACCTCTTGACACCTTAGGTATTGGAGAGTAGCATGAGAGCTAATTTTACTATTTTCCTATTGTGTTATGTGACTAAACATTTGGTAATTTTCTGGGGCAGAAGCGTAATGATATTCTTAACTTTTAAGCGTAATTTTAAATAAATGATTGTAACGAAAGAACATAAGAAAAAAGTAAAGCCATATCCAATCATAGAGGAAGAGGAAAAGGTTCTTATTTGGGAGAATGGTGAACAACTTTACCTTATCGACTTCAATTCATTTGAAAAGCACACAGAGAAGAAAAAGAAAGTTCAGAAAATTGTTTTGAACGGACACGAACTTAATGACCTTAATGGAAGTGAATGGACAATACATGGTAAAAGCGTTCAGGCATTCAACAGCCCGATAACAGAGAAAAGAAGAACACACGGTGCTTCATTTCCGATAACATTGGCAAAACACTTCATCAAAATATATTCAAAGCCAGACGACACAGTTTTTGACCCATTTGCAGGAGTTGGGACAACACTAGATGCTGCAAACATTCTGAAGCGACATTCCATCGGAATTGAACTCAACGAGAACTTCATCAAACTTTTCAATCAAGGCATTGACCCGAAAGACGGGAATCCAAATAGAGACTACCGAAGAATTATAATTCAAGGCTCAGCGATGGAAGTTTACAAATATCTACCGGTAGATTCAGTTGATTTCATTCTTACTTCTCCACCGTATGCTAACTTGTTAAACAAGATTCGTGAGAACTTTGCAGACAAGGACTACAACGGAAACACTTACAAAAATCAGAGTAGAAAATTAGCAAAGCCATATTCTAAACATGAAGAAGATTTAGGCAATGTTACTTACGAAGAATATTTGGTAAAGATGAAAGAATTATTTTCATCACTTCATCAGGTTTCAAAGCCAGGTGCTTACAATGCCTGGGTGGTGCGGGATTACAGAGACATGGAAAACAACATACCTTACATCAGTTTGCATAGCAACCTTATGCGGGTTGCACAAGAAGCTGGATGGAAAATGTGGGACATGATTATTTGGGACCAATCAAGCCAAAGAAAATTAGTTCGGTTGGGAGGGAATAAATCAAGACGATACTACTTCAACATCGGGCATTCATTTATACTTGTATTCAGGAAAAACATCAAAGGCGAAAAATTTTAATGATAGCGGACAACCAAAATAAAAACAGCACATACTATACTCACGGATTTCATCCGTATCCTGCGAAGTATACTCCGCAACTTGTGAACAAGTTTTTTAATTTGTATTGCAAACGTGGTTTTACAATTCTTGACCCATTTTGTGGAAGCGGGACAACATTAGTAGAAGGAGTTTTAAACGGAATGGATTCTGTTGGCATTGACCTTAACCCAATCGCTTACATTATCTCTCGTGCAAAATCAAATCACTATTCAGCAGAAGAAATTAAATCAATCAAAGATTTCATCTCTGAAATTCAACCACAACCAAGCAACGGTTTGTTTGCTAACATGAATGGTAAGTCAAATGTTGAAACTGCAATTCCTGATTTTCCAAATCGCAATCACTGGTTTCAAGAAAATGTCAGTCATGAATTAGTGATACTGAAAAATATAATTGATAAGATTGAAAACCTAAACATCAAAGACCTTTTGTATTGTGCCTTCTCAAAAATTATTGTAAAGGTTTCTAATCAAGACAGTGAAGTTAGATACACAGCAAAGAAAAAAATCATCCTGACGGAATTGTTTTTTCTTCTTTCATAGACACAGTTTCAAATTACCTTCAAGTTCTAAGTTTAAATAAACATATCATCGATGCAAAAGCGGAAGTTCATAACGGAGACACATATGAAGTTTTGAAGAAATATCCAGACAACCATTTTGATTATGTCATTACTTCTCCGCCTTACATCAATACATTTGACTATTACTTGTATCACAAACAAAGAATGTTTTGGCTTGGGTTTGACCACAGACCTGTAAGACAAAAAGAAATTGGAAACCATCACAGGATTGACACAAAAAAAATTGAAGTTGCGAAGGCAGAATACATTGACTCAATGACGCAAATTATGGATGAACTTTCACGAGTTTCAAAAAATCATTCATATTTTGTGATGATTATCGGCGATGGAATTGTTGATGGGACAACTATTGAAATGAGCGAAGTAATTGCAGAAATTTGTAAACATAGCAATTACTCAATTGAAAAAATAGAAAGTGTAAATCTTTCGGACATTACACGATCATTCAACAAAAAGTTTTCAAATGCTCCGAAAAAAGAACATACAATTACTTTGAAAAATAACAAATAAAACTCAATGCTATTTACTGAAAATTTAGAAGAAATTATTTTTCAAAGACACGAACTGTTTCAAACAGATGAGCTAATTGCCTTATCGGGATACGTTGGGCCAAAACCAATTCAGAGACTTCAAACTCTTCCATTTCATTCTAAGGTAATTTATGGTATGTATGGTGCAGAAGGATTGGAAGGCATATCCTTGCAAAGACCGGCAAAGCTCGACTATGGGTAAGTTACAGTTTTCACAAAATAGGATATAGAGGAGGAGTTGGTTGAGGTTGATCAGTTTTTGCAGAGTATACAGGATTATTTAAAATGAGGGAGGAAAATATATGAACAATAAAATAAACATTGGTATTGCCTCATATCGTGAAGATCAATGGGGATTGTTGAAATCAACAGCATCTGATCCTGAAGTAATAGAGAATACTTATCAGGAATGGTTGGAAAATACCGGCAGGGTTATTGAGGATTTGAAGAAAAATGATTATGAGCCGGTTAAGGTTGATTTTGATGTTAAGAGATTCAATGACTGGTGCCAAATCAATAACAAAACTCCCAATGGAGAATCACGATCAGAGTATGTGGGTCACCTGTTGAGAATAAAAAACATATTTAGTCATAATTAGATGAAGACAATGGAATAACCAGAAGGTTAGCGTACGCCCCCTACCTAACAAAAGGAAGGTGAAATGAGCGAAACTAATAATAGATTTTACAGGTGGATCAGTCCTGCTGAAGAAGGGTTATGGACGAAGTCCCTTGAAGTAAACAAATATCTTGATGTCCTTTAAAAGCAGGAACTTACTTTATTTCAAAATGCGGTAATTAATAAATGCAGGGAGAGGATGGATGATGCTAAAAATGCTATTGATGTCGGCAACTTATGGTGGACGTGGATTCCATTTGCCACGCTTCGCAGGAAGAACTATAAGATATTCTGGGAGCTTGTTCACAGGACGGATGAAGATATTATATTGTTGGTACCTGAAGCTGAATTACTCAGCAAGGCTGTTGACGTAAAGACCTCATTCGACCTGAATATCAAGGATGAAGCCTTAAGGATAGAATGGCTTGGGAATGAGGGAGAGAAGGGGGAACTGCTTATGGCAATAGATAGGATCAGTAAGGTATCTCAAACTGAAGCGGTAATTTCACAAAAAGGATTATTGAATGGGACAAAGGAGATTGAAGAATCCAGGTATATTATAAAAGAGGCGATGAAGATTATTAATGAGCGGATGGATCATTCATTTTGGATCCTTTCGCTAAATAACCTTGTAGGTGTTTTAAGCAGCTTCCTGCTTGCCTTCTGGATGTTTATTTTTTATTTCCTCTGTTATCCTACGCAGTTAGTTGGTCTGGCTGTTTTCCCTTTCAAGGAGATAGTGATTCCAGTATCAATACTTGGTCTTATTGGGGCTTATGTCAGTAATATTATTACAAGAGAGGATTTTCTGTTTATCAAGGGGCCGTTCTGGAGGTATATGGTTCATCACATCATATCAAAGCCTATCCTGGCCGCATTTGCTGCCGTATTTATCTGTGTCCTGGAGAAATCAAAACTCATATTTTCCATAACACCTGTTACTGAAAGTGGTGAGACAATGACAACAGGAATTCAACAGATAATATCAATCAATGTCCCTGCGGATTACGCCGGATATGTTTATGCTATTCTTGCCATTGCCTCCGGTTTCTCTGCAGACAAGCTTATGAGGGGGATGATAGACAGAGTATTGAAAAGGCTTGAGGAGAATGCTGAGAAGACGAAGGAGACACCTAATGGAGAGTGAATATTGCAGAGCTGAAATCCATTTTGAAAAGTATATCTGAGGCGCACTTGTGAAAGAAAGTTTCATTGTTACCTATGAACCCTGACAAATCGTTTCAGCGGATACGCCAAAAACAGCTCGTTTCTTTAATCTTTATTTTCTATCATAAAGGAGAGATAATAGATGCCTTTTAAAACCTCATCTGCTTTAATAAGTATATTACTTGTATTAGTCTCTTTCATGCAAGGGTCTTATGTATCAGCAAATAGCAACCTTTGCGATAAAGGGATATATCCTGTTCCCGGTAAGGCTGGTTATATGCTTCGGGGCGATCGTTGTGAGGGCTTATATAAGATGCCTGTCGGAGCAAAAAGTATATAGTTTGTTTCATTGCTTAAGGGAAAGATTCTCTTTGATCCGAAATCTGATGCTTCTATGGAGATATCTGTTAAGGATACAGGTATTAAAACAAAGTCGCCTGTTAATGTTCGTGCGGTTGCATTGTATTTGAGGAGCTATTATCGGATGGATACAGTACTTCCTCCTGACCGACCGCTGATTTGGCCGCTTGAAGAGGTTCTTCATCCGGTAGGTTTGAGGGTTAATGATATCGGGATATTAGGCTGGATTGGCAATGAAGATGACCGGACATTTATCCCGTTACGTGTTTCTCAAAAGGGGAAAGATTCGGCGGGTCAACCATCTGATCCGGTAAATTTAGTTATCCGGTGCGCAGTAGATGTTGTTGAGGTGAAGTGGAGTTATTACGTGGAAGGAGAACAAGGTGCAACGCCTAAATGGGAGAAGGTTAATCTCAGTCCGTCGGTTTCTGCCGGTAATCCCATTACGATAACACTCCCGGAAGGGCTTCCTGCAAAGGCCATATTGGAAGTCAGAGCAAAAGAACTGAATAGAGGCTATTTACCTATTAAACGTATTCGGGTAAGTGTTAAAGGTTCTCTATGAAGAATAAGGAGTTGTACCATCATATTAAGGAAAAACGTGATGAGGAAATAAGAAAGGCTGCCTCCGATCTACTTGAAAAACCTGGCAAGGATGTGAGTGAAAATCTTCAGCGGCTTGACGCCTATACAAAGCTCCTTGATGCCATACCTTCTCCACCTTCAAATGAGTGGATATGGGCTCTAATTATTGGCATATTGTGCCTTGTTGTTATCGGGCTGCTATGGAGTTTTCGGGTAAGTAAAACAGGTGTCATACTAAAGATAAAAAGTGAGGCTGTCAGTCTCACCCTGGCAAAATCCTTTGCTGCTGATAACACTAATTTGGCTATAGACAGGATAGACCGCTTAATGAGTATTGATGGCCCGCACCTTCCCCTTAATGTTAAGGGGGATAATAACAATCTGTATATTCAGCTCAACGAAGGAAATGCATATCTCAATAATTTAACTTTTGGAGAAAATGGGGTACTGGCGTTGGAGAGCATTAGAAATTACCCGTCTATTCATATATATTTTAAAGGCTCGGAATTGCAAGGTCAGTTTGATGTATCAAACTATCCTGCCTTGCTGGTATGGGAAGAGGGGTCTGCAAAAGGTAAAAGCATTAAAAAGAAATATAACGGTATTGGTAATGAACCGGAAACAGTACAATTCAATGCCGTTGGAAATATTGGTGTATCTACTCATTTTAAGGCACATTCAGATACCCCATTGATTTTGCACAACCTTTATGTTAACGGTATTATGTCTTTTGCAAAAGAAGTATCTGCAAAACCAGGTGAATATCTCCATGAATCAACAATTAGTGAGGGAGTCCTGACTTTACACGATTTAGACAATAAGACTATAAATTTGAATGAAGGAGATCTCCTTTACCTTGAAGGAATAGATGGAAGGGTGGTGGAGATCCGGATAGGAAGCGGAATTGATCTGAGTTTTGTAGGTGATGTGAAGAATGTAAAGATTGGCCCAAAGGATTTCGAGAGGGATATTAAGCCTACCTATCTCGAATACATGTATTACAACTATCGTCTGGCATTTTTCTGGAGCGCTGTTACCTTTTTGTGGGGGATATTATGGGGAATACGAAAAACTATATTTATGTAATAAAAAATTTCTTTGAGAAGGAAGGTCTTCCATGGGGGCTTAAGCCTCCACATATTACTTCCGCTGTTGGTAAGCTTTGCCTCAACCTCTCAACCGGAGAAAAAGCCATTCCCCTGACAGTGTCTGACGAAGATGATGATGAGGCGTCTGATGTTTATTTGGATTCAGGAGAATGTAAGTATCTCAAAACAGGTAGTTATAATATTAGTGTTAAGAATGCAATCGTCAATTGTGGCCAGGTAGAGATAAAAAGGGGTCAGACAAATGATATTGTTTTGAATTGTGATATGGCAAATCCACCATTACCAGTACCCGCCTTCTGACCATGATGCGTTTAATCGGGGAATCCCGGGAAAGGAGAAAGTAAGATGATCATTTCAATCATTAATCACACAAACGGGCAGGTGAGTGATGAGGAGCTGCAGTTTGCAATCAGGGCGATTAACAGGCAGATTGCGGAGGACTTTGAGCCGTACTGGAGTCTCGGTGCAGAGCTGAGACTTGAAGGCAGGAGCGGTAAGAAGCCTCAGAAGCAGGGTATTTCAGATATGCGTGGGGATGCTGTTATCTACCTCTGGGACAAGGTTGATGTGGATGGTGCACTTGGCTATCATGATACCAATAACCGGGGCATTCCGTATGGTTTTGTATTCACCGAGCTTTCAAAGCAGTTAAAGGAGAACTGGACAGTCACACTTTCACATGAGGCACTTGAACTTATCGGCGACCCTGAGGTAAATCTGCTTGTGCAGGGGCCTCACCCTGAGAATCCCAAGAGATATATGTTCCACTGGTATGAGATGTGTGATGCAGTACAATCCGAGACCTACAAGATAGATGATGTGGAAGTCTCCAATTTCCTGCTGCCCCTCTATTTTACAGGGAGCGAGGAGGCAGGCGGCAGAAACGACTTCCTCGGCAGAATCTACAACGGAAAAACACTAACATCATTCGGCATAAATCCCGGAGGCTACATAGGCTTCTTTGACCCTGAGACACAACAGCATGAGACCTATTCCATGAAAGGTGATAAGAAGGCTGCGAAACGTTTAGAGATAAAGATCAAAGGAGGAAAGGCCCGCAGGTCAATCCGGTATCAGCGGTTTATTAAATGAAGGTGATTTGCGGTCTTATAAATAAAGAACCGGTTTCATATTCTCCTAATGTGCCTAATGTGCACGAAGAACGCCATGCAGGCGAGACCTGCGAGCATCAGTATGAAGGTTGCCGGTTCAGGCGCAGGCGTCACATTAGTAATCCACATGCTGCTACCTGTAATTTTAAGTTCTATAGATGAAAGGCCTGAAAGAACGAAGCTAAAGTCTGTTTTACCGTTATGATAGACTGAGAAAAAAGACTCCGGTAATGGAAAAGGAGAAAAATCGGGTGGAATCATGTATGTATTAAAAATCCCATCCGGCACGTTACCGGATGCACCCCCGCCACGACTATATGATCCTATTATTCCACCGGAATCTACAGGAAGTCTATCCCCAGGCTCACCATCACCGAATGTTACTGTCCCATGTTCAGGATCCACAGTATAGACCTTATTCTGATCACTTTCTTGAATATAATTGATACTGACTTCGAAAAGAGAGGGATTAAATGTGATTATATCTATTGTAAAAGCATAGACGGATCTTGCTTGAAATACTGTGATTATTAGAAACAAGAATACAAAAACGTTTCTTAGGATGGAGAGTGATGAATGAAGTTTTATTTTACACATAGTTGTTTTTTCCTTAAAAGTAATTTTGGTTATAGATGATTGATATAATACAAAATTATATGCAAGATCATTGCCAGTTGTAGGGGGGTATTGTTAGGTGAAAACAATAAAGATAAAGAAACTACTTCACACCCGTATGCGGGTGAATGATATGGAAGAGACTATAAGGTTTTATGTGGATGTACTTGGATTGGAAGTAGTAGAGCGGAGACGCTCGCCCCGCGGGTCGGAACTGGCATTTCTCAGGGTTCCGAACAGTGACGAGCTGATTGAACTATGTTCTTTTACTGGAAGCGGCAGGGTGGAGGTGCAGGAAGACCTGATACACCTTGCATTTGAGGTAGATGACCTTGACGAGACCATAGCGGGACTTCGTCAGAAAGGGGTTAAGATTACTGACGGCCCCACAGTTACTTCATCCGGCAGCCGCTTCTGCTTTATTGATGCCCCTGACAGGTATGAGATTGAATTGATTGAGAGGCATTAAAAATTGTAAATGTAGACTGCTAAACTTCCCCTTCCAGATGATAATTAGGGGCTTCTTTTGTAATTATCACATCATGCACATGGCCTTCTCTGTATCCCGCGGATGTAACACGTATGAATCGTGCCTTTTCCTTCATCTCCGGTATATTGCTGCATCCGGAGTAGCCCATGCCGGCTCTTAGTCCGCCGACGAGCTGATACAGCACAGCAGAGAGAGTTCCCTTAAACGGTACCCTTCCTTCAATACCTTCCGGAACGAGTTTCTTTTCATTCTTCTCACCTTCTTGGAAGTATCTGTCCCTGCCGCCCCTCTCCATTGCACCTAATGAACCCATTCCTCGATAGACCTTATAACTTCTTCCCTGCAGAAGCACTACCTCTCCGGGGCTTTCCTCTGTCCCTGCAAAGAGTCCGCCTAACATCACCACATCAGCCCCAGCGGCTATTGCCTTTGAGATATCGCCTGAATATTTAATACCGCCGTCAGCAATAACAGGTATGCCGTATCTTTTTGCAATCTCTGAGACCCTTGATATTGCTGTAAGCTGAGGCATCCCGGCACCCGACACAACCCTTGTTGTGCATATCGAACCCGGGCCGACGCCTACTTTTACCCCGTCAACTCCGGCAGTTATAAGGTCCTTTGCAGCATCAGCAGTGGCAATATTTCCGGCTACGATATTCATGTCAGGATGAGTCTTCTTAATATACTCAACCATCTCAAGTACACGGTAAGAATGGCCGTGTGCTGTATCCACAACAATCACATCAACCCCAACATTTACAAGGGCCTCAACCCTCTTTCTCTCCTCGTCTCCAACTCCCACAGCAGCGCCGACTCTCAAGCGTCCCATCTGGTCAGAGCAGGTGTTGGGATACTGAATCTTTTTTTCTATATCCTTTATAGTGATAAGACCTTTAAGATGAAAGTTCTCATCTACTACCGGCAGTTTTTCTATCTTGTTTTTCTGTAGTATATCTTTAGCATCTTCGAGTGCAATACCGACAGAAGCAGTAATCAGATTTTCCTTTGTCATAATCTCAGATACTTTGAGGTCAAGCCGCTTCTCAAACCGGATGTCCCTGTTAGTAAGTATCCCGACTAGTCTCCCTGCCTCAGTCACAGGTATACCTGAAATCCTATAGCTCTTCATTATCTCAAGGGCTTCATATAACTTTTTATCAGGAGAGATTGTAATAGGCCGCATTATCATGCCGCTCTCTGACTTCTTTACCATCTCTACTTCCAATGCCTGTTTTTCAGGAGGCAGTGCACGGTGTATTATCCCCATACCGCCTTCCCGTGCCATAGCAATTGCAAGCCTTGCCTCAGTCACCGTATCCATAGCAGCGCTAACTATAGGTATATTCAGCCTGATGTTTTTTGTGAACTGAGTACTTGGGTCAACGTCCTTGGGATGTATGTCCGCCCTCATTGGAATCAGTATTACATCGTCAAATGTCAACCCTTCTTCCATGTCTTGATTTAACATTATAGAAACCTCCCGGAATTACTTATGAATAACCTCATTTATCTTAAAATTCAGGAGAAGATGTTAACAGAATAGCAAGAAAGCAGTCAAGTATACTTATCTTCTATTTTCTGTATCTTTCTTCTTGCTTCTGACTTCTTGCTTCTGCCTTCCTTCCTCTTAAAGCCCCATCTTCTTCAATGCATCTTCACCCTTATCAGCCTGACCGGCAGGCGCCTCTTCAGGCAGGTAAATCATTACCCCGCCTTTTACCGGCCTTACTACTATCTTCCCATCTTTTGCAAGATTTGTTGTAACGGTTATCGGATCTTCTCCTTCAAAATATTTTTTGAATGCCTGATTAAATCCGGAGTAGACAGTATGAATACCTTTATAACCCTCTTTTCTCAGACTTACGATTGCCTTTTTTACAAACTCTTCATGATTCATCTTTTCTGACATAATACCCCCTCCTTTTTTTGGATATGTTAAGTTATTTTGGAAATAAAAAAACAGTGCAATATTAACATAGAACTATTCCGGATTAAAGATAATAATAAAATGGTGTATAAAAATATCTGCTTAATACAATATATAGAAGTCTGGCCTTAATTTTCCACAACATAGTGGATAGTTATAAACAATGGCATCTCTCTTGTAACCCCTTATAAATTAAGTATTTTCCCCCCTTGACAAGCATTTCTCTTCGTGTATACTTGTGAAGTCTTGTGGGATGAAGTGGGGCAAAGTGGCTTAATAGGGTAAACGGTGGGTGAGGGTCGTATACTTCCATGTTTCGTGGGAGCTTTCAACATACAATTGACTCAAAAGGCCGGCTCAGTATTCCAGCCAGGTTCAGGGAGATCCTTGTTGTAGAACATGAGGGCCGGTTAATACTGACAAATGAGCTTACTGATAAATGTATTGTTGCGTATACACCGGCTGGTTGGGCAGACCTTGAAGCAAAGATCCAGAAGGCATCATCACAGGATGCGGTTGTTAAGGCATTCAGCAGATATTTTTTTTCCTCAGCAGAAGATTGTTCATTAGACAATCAGGGCAGGATACTTATACCACCGAGGCTGAGGGAATATGCCTCTCTGAATAAAGAGGTGCTTATTACAGGCGGCCCAAACGGCAAAATAGAAATCTGGAATCCACAGCTATGGGAACAGACCATGACCGCCTTTGATCCTAAGAGTATTGCAAATAGGCTGGCAGAGCTGGGAATTTAGAAGACAGTGGATAGCGGTTAGAGGGATTCTCACAATTCCCTCCCCTTCAAGGGGAGGGTTAGGGTGGGGATGGGGTTTTCGAGTGCAATGTGGATGAACCAAAGCACACACCTGTTTTATTAAATGAAGTAAAAGATTTTTTACGATGCAGCCGCCCGGGGATATATGTTGATTTTACTGTCGGTGCAGGCGGTCATGCAAAAGAAATACTGGCGTCTTCTCCGGAAAACAGGCTGATTGGTTTTGACTGGGATGAGCAGGCGATTGAAATAGCCTCAGAGAATCTACAAGCATTTTCCAACAGAGTAACTCTGGTGCATGAAGGTTTTCCCTCTTTTAAGGCAACATTAGAAAATTCAGGCATTAGTGAGGTGGATGGAATGGTGTTTGATCTGGGGCTTTCCTCGATTCAGATTGATTCGCAGGAAAGGGGCTTTAGTTTCAGAGAGGATAGTCCGCTCGACATGCGCATGGACAGGAGGATGAATACCACTGCGGCTGACCTCGTAAATAATCTTAATGCTGAGAAGCTCATAAAAATCATAACGGTCTATGGGGAAGAACGATATGCAAGGAATATTGTTCATGCCCTCATTCGCGAAAGGGATAAGGAGGCCATTACTTCTACTTCAAAGTTAGCAGATATTGTCCGGTCAGCAGTACCCCCGTCTTACAGATTCGGGAGGATTCACCCTGCAACAAAGACATTCCAGGCATTGAGGATAGCTGTAAACAATGAACTGGAAGGATTGGATAAAATTATCAGGGATGCTGTGGGTTATCTTAAATCAGGCGGCAGGATATGTATTATCTCTTTTCATTCTCTTGAGGACAGGATTGTAAAAAATACATTCAGGAATTTGGAAAAACCATGTATCTGTCCCCCGCGTATCCCTTACTGCGTTTGCGGGATGAAGAGCAAGTTAAGTATCCTAACGCGTAAACCTGTTGTTCCCTCTGATGCAGAAATTGCGGCTAATCCAAGGTCAAGAAGTGCAAAGCTGAGGGTAGCGGAGAAGATCTAAGCGGTGAGCATAGAGCAGAAGGCAGAAGGCAGAAGCAAGAAGTAAGAAGCAAGAAGTAAGAGGTAAGAAGTAAGAGGTAAGAAGTAAGAAAAGCAAACCCTTTGACAAACTCAGGGTCACATTCCCGTGTCATGGTGAGCTTGTCGAGCCATTCCCTCCCCTTCAAGGGGAGGGTCAGAGCTTGCCCCCGAAGTAGTAATCGGTGGGTGGGGATGGGGTTATTCTCGGATAAATATAACTTTTTTTAAGGAGGATTACGATGCGGCTAATTTCACGTTTTCTGGTTTTAATCATTATTGTACTGGCTGTTTACACGTTTCAGCGGTCGTATGTTATGAGGATGGGTTATGAACTTGAGTCATTAAAGAAGGAGAAGAAGCACCTTGAACAGATACACAACAGCCTTTTAATAGAAAAGGCAGCACTGACATCTATGGAGAGGATAGAAAAAATAGCAACATCCTATCTTGAAATGAAGATGCCGGCGGATAATCAGATTGTACTGGTTATGGATGAAGAAAGTAATAAGGCCGCTACGGCCCAAGCTAAAGCAGATACTCAGGAAAATGTTACCCTCTCTCAGGTGAAGATGGATAAGTATAGTAAGCAGTGAGAAGTCAGCAGAAGTAAGAAGTTAGAAGCAAGAGGTTAGAAATTAGAGGCATGAAAAGCAGATCCCCTCCCCTTCAATGGGAGGGTTAGGGTGGGGATGGGTTATCCTCGGATGAATTTTCAATGAGGAAGCTTTGAGACAAATTAATGAAGATAAATTTGCAAGGATCAAATGGAGACGGTTCAGCATAATTGCAGGGGCCATATTACTTGGTTTCTTTGCTGTAATTGTCAGGCTGGCATGGTTACAACTTTATGAAGGTGAAGCCCTTGCATTGAAGGCCGATCGCCAGCATCGTTCGCAAATTGATGTTGAAGGGAAGAGGGGTGTAATTTATGATAGGGCAATGCGGGAATTGGCTGTAAATCTCGATATGCCGTCTGTCTACGGAGTACCGGCTGCTATTGAAAATCCCGCACTATTAGCAAAAAAGATTTCTGCAGAGGTTGAAATGGATACCCAGACACTCGTAAAAAAATTAGATAATAACAGGCAGTTTGTCTGGTTAAGGAGGCGAATGCCCCCTGATGTAATTAATAAGATTGAAGAGATGAATCTTAAAGGTATTGGTATTATGCCGGAGACCAAAAGGTTCTATCCCAAGCGTGAACTTTCAGGGCATATTATCGGTTTTACTGATATAGATAACAATGGTATCGAAGGTGTAGAAAAATATTATGAGAAATATCTCCGCGGCAGAAAGGGTTCAATAGTTTTAGAAAGGGATGCACGGAGGAGGGCTGTTTTAGAGAATACCATCAGGGAGCCGCAGAAGGGCAATGACCTTATTCTTACTATGGATGAGGTAATTCAACATGCAATGGAAAAAGAGCTTGTTGCAGGAGTTACGGAACATAATGCCGCAGGAGGCGTGGGCATTGTGATGAATCCTTACACAGGTGAAATCCTTGCCATGTCTGTGTACCCCCGTTTTAATCCGAATGACCCTGAAGAATACAAATCAGGACAGTGGCGAAACAGGGCTATTACAGATGTTTATGAACCTGGTTCAACCTTCAAGCTCGTTGTGGCATCGGCTGCACTCGAAGAAGGAGTGCTTTCACCCAATGAAATCGTCCATGATGGAAGCGGAAGCCTTTCTTACGGAGGCGGGACAATACACGACCCGCACCCGACAGGACGGGCTATGACATTTAAAGAGGTTATTGCACATTCCAGTAACGTAGGAACAGCCAAAATAGGGATCAGGCTTGGGAAAGACAGGCTTTATAAATATGCAAAGGCATTCGGATTCGGGGATAAGACCGGCATAGACCTTCCCGGAGAGGTAAGAGGTATCATAAGAGATCCTTCAACATGGTCAGGGCGTTCCCTTGTTACTGTATCCATTGGCCAGGAGGTCGGTATAACCCCGATTCAACTTATTACTGCCATATCTGCAATCGCCAATGGCGGATGGCTTGTGAGGCCGCATATTGTATCCGGAATAATAGACAACCACGGAAATACAGGAACCATAAAACCTGAGATTATCAGAAGGGTGATTTCCAATACAGCAAGTAAAAAAATGACGGATATGCTGAAAGAAGTAGTCGGTCCTGACGGCACTGGAAAACTTGCAGACTTAACCGGCTTCTCTGTTGCAGGCAAGACAGGGACCGCCCAGAAGATAGACCCTGCCACCGGCAGGTATTCAAGTAACCGTTTTATTAGTTCCTTTGTGGGGTTTGTCCCTGCAGAGGCACCGGAGATAGCAATCCTCGTTATTATAGATGAGCCTAAGGGTGTTGCATGGGGAGGCAGTGTAGCAGCCCCGGTATTTAAAAAAGTCGCAGAACAGTCACTCGAATACCTGCACATAGAGCCGGAGAAACGGGAAAAGATAACGATAATGGCGGAGAATGGGGAGCAGAAGTAAGAAGTTAGAAGCAAGAAGTAAGAAGCAAGAAGCAAGATGGAAGATGGAAGAATTTAGAAATGCAGATTCCCTCCCCTTCAAGGGAAGGGTTCTACGATATTTCCCCCTCCCTTGACGGGAGGGGGTCAGGGGGAGGGTGAGCTATGGAGATGTCCTGTTGAAGTTACCGGAATTAATAAAAGGTATAGAAATCAAAACCATAACAGGTGATATTAATATAGACATAACCTCTGTCACCTGTGATTCCAGAACGGTGTCCGCCGGTACCCTGTTTGTTGCTATCAAGGGCTTTCAGACTGACGGACATAAGTACATTAACGACGTGATAAATAAAGGGGCAGCGGCCCTGGTCATAGAAGATACTTATGCCGGCCCTGTTAGAAATATTTCCATACCGGTACTGACTGTCTCCGACAGCAGGGAGGCAATTTCCCGGATTGCGATTAATTATTATAGGACACCATCAAACAACCTGAAAATAATCGGGGTTACAGGGACTAATGGTAAAACAACCACCACACACCTGATTAAATCAATTATGGAAGCATCAGGTTATAAGACAGGTCTTATAGGAACGGTTTCCTACTCAACAGGTAATACAGTTGCCTCTGCAAGCCATACTACACCTGAGGCATTGGAATTCCAGAAGCTGCTGAGGGATATGGCAGACAATGGCTGCAGGTTTGCTGTGTCAGAGGTTTCTTCTCATGCATTATCCTTAAAGCGGGTTTATGGAACTGAATTTGAAGTTGCGGTATTTACTAACCTGACGCAGGACCATCTTGATTTTCACTCGGATATGGAAGATTATTTTATGGCAAAGGCGGCTTTATTTTCAGGTATGGGGACAGATAAAAGGGCTGTTATAAACATAGATGACCCTTATGGAAAGCGGTTGACAGGCATGATTAAATGTCCTTTCTTCTCTTATGGGATCAATACTGATGCTGACATTAAGGCTGAAAGTATTAACCTCACAATGGACGGCATAGAATTCGATGCCATAACACCGGCAGGTATAATCCCAATTAAATCGGGGCTTGTCGGGATATACAATGTTTATAATATCCTTGCTGCAATCGGGGCTGCTATCTCATGCAATATTCTTCCGGAAAAGATTGTATCAGGCATACACTCTCTTTCCTCTGTAACAGGCAGGTTTGAAAAACTGGACAGCGGGATGGGATTTTATGCTGTAGTTGATTATGCACATACAGAGAATGCACTGAGATTACTACTTGAGGCAGCCGCCCAATTTACACCCGGCAGGATAATTACAGTATTCGGGTGCGGCGGGGACAGGGACAGGGGAAAAAGACCCTTGATGGGAAAGGCCGCCATAGAACTGAGCGATTATGTAATCGTAACCTCCGACAACCCGCGCACAGAAGACCCTCTGAAGATTATAGAGGAGATAGAGACCGGAATTAATGATACAATAAATGCCGGTAGTCAGAGGGCATCAGCATACAAAATAATCCCGGACAGAAGGTCTGCAATAGGAGAGGCTGTCAATAAAGCAGAAAAGGGCGACCTCGTGGTTATCGCAGGAAAGGGCCATGAGAACTACCAGATTGTTGGAAATAAAAAGATACATTTTGATGACAGAGAAGAGGCCCTTGCAGCGATGAGGCAGAGCAAGAAGTAAGAAGTTAGAATTCCCTCCCCTTCAAGGGGAGGGTTAGGGTGGGGATGGGGTTTTTCCAGGTAAGAATGTTAACTATTGAAGAAATAATAAAGGCAACCGCCGGGAGATTACATTCAGGAGAAGGGAAGCAATCCGTCTCAGGTGTGTCAATAGATTCCCGTACTATGAAAGAGGGTGACTTATTCTTTGCCATCAAGGGGGATAAGTTTGACGGCCACGACTTCTTGAGCGATGTGATAAAGAAGGGTGCCTCATGCCTTGTAGTTCAGGAAGGACACCTGATGACTGATTCCCTCATCTCAGGGGCATACACAAACAGGGCTGTAATCATTGTTAAGGATACGATTAATGCACTACAGGAAACAGCAGGATATTACAGGGATAAATTTACTATTCCTATAATCGGGATTACAGGCAGCAACGGTAAGACAACAACAAAGGAGATGTTGTGGAATATACTTAGCTGCAGCAGGTCTGTTTTAAAAAATGAGGGGAACCTGAATAATCACATTGGTGTTCCACTGACACTTTTCAAACTCAATCCATCACATCAGATGGCTGTAATTGAAATGGGTATCAGTGACAAAGGTGAACTTACGCGGCTGTGTCATATTACGAAACCGACATCTGCTGTAATTACTAATATAGGCCCGAGCCATCTTGAAAAGCTTGGAAGAATAGAAAATGTTGCTGAGGCAAAGGGAGAGATACTCGATTTTATAAAACCTGACGGGGTGAGTATATTAAACATGGACGATACATTCTTTGATGTTTTTAAGGCAAAGTCTGCAGGTAAGATAGTAAGTTTCGGCATGTCCTCATCCTCGGATGTCTACACGGAATACACAGATAATTCCCCGAACTTTAAATCACTGGATAATACTACTTTTACGTTGATATGCCCTCTGGGAAAAACTGAGATTAAGCTGAATGTAATCGGCACACACAATCTTTATAATGCACTATGTGCTGCTGCTGCTGCTTATGGACTTGGGGCAAAGCTTGATGACATAAAACAAGGGCTTGAAAGATTTACCCCGGTAAAGATGAGAAGCACTTTAGAAAAGGTCGGCGGGATATTTATTATAAACGATACCTATAATGCAAACCCCGCATCAATGGTAGCCGCCATAGATATGCTAAAGAATATCAAAGAGGGAAAACAGAAGTTTGTGGTGCTTGGGGATATGCTTGAACTCGGAGAGAATACTGAAAGGGCACATCAGGACCTCGGTAAATATATAGGTAACGCAGGCATTGATGGTTTAATCGCTGTTGGAGAACTTGCCGCATATATTGCAGACGGCGCAGCAGCAGCAGGCATGAGCGAGAACAGGATACTCACATTCAATGATTATGCAGAGACCCTTGACAGGATAAGGCAATGGTTGAACAGAGGAGATGTCCTGCTGGTCAAAGGCTCAAGAGGGATGAAGATGGAAAGGATTGTTGAAGGCTTAAAAGAGACTCTGAATTGATGATGAAAATAGTAAGCAGTAAACAGTGAGTAGTTAAGGCAGGTTTTACCTGCTTACTGCTAACCGCTTACTGCTTACTTGACAGGATTTTCGAGAAATATGATTTATCATTTTTTATATTCACTGCATGAGTACAATACGTTTTTCAATGTCTTCAGGTATATTACCCTGCGGACTATTTATGCAATGCTGTCTGCATTGATATTATGCCTTATTATAGGACCATACATGATAGAGTCTCTTAAAAAATATCAGATTGGGCAATATATAAGGGATGAAGGGCCGGCTCATCACCTTGCAAAGAAAGGGACTCCTACGATGGGCGGTGTGCTTATAATAATGACGGTTCTGTTTGCAACGATTGCATGGGCAGATCTGAAAAATATATACGTATGGCTTGTATTATTTGTGCTTGTAGGTTTTGGGGCGATAGGATTTATTGATGATTACCTGAAGGTAGTAAAAAAAAAGAACGACGGTCTTTCCGGCAGATACAAGTTTACATTACAGATAATTGTTGCCTC
Organism: Nitrospirota bacterium; assembly: GCA_016212215.1. Lineage (NCBI taxonomy): Bacteria > Pseudomonadati > Nitrospirota > Nitrospirota bacterium. Next base: position 2,383 of record JACRGV010000114.1, on the reverse strand, counting down.
AGTGGTAGCCGGTGTACTATACTATCTGCCTGCGTATTCCACAAAGTTAAGTGTTCCTTTTCTGAAAAATGTTCATCCTGACCTCGGATGGTTCTATATACTGTTTGTGGTTTTTATTATAGTCGGGACATCAAATGCAGTAAACCTGACAGACGGTCTGGACGGCCTGGCCATAGGCCCTGTAATTGTTTCAACACTTGTATTTATTATTATTACTTATGCAGCAGGACATGTAAAGATTGCAAACTATCTTCTTATACCGTTCATTAACGGTTCAGGAGAACTTGCAGTATTATGCGGCTCAGTATTCGGGGCAAGTCTAGGATTTCTGTGGTTTAACACATATCCGGCATCTGTATTTATGGGAGACGTCGGCTCTTTACCGCTTGGCGCCTTATTAGGCTCTGTTGCAGTAATATCCAAGAATGAATTATTACTGGTAATAGTTGGAGGCATATTTGTACTTGAGACTGTATCAGTAATAACTCAGGTTGCCTCTTATAAAATAAATAAGAAGAGGATATTCTTAATGGCTCCCCTGCATCATCACTATGAATTAAAAGGATGGCAGGAACCAAAGATAATTGTAAGATTCTGGATTATATCAATAATACTTGGGCTGGTGGCGCTGAGTACGTTGAAGCTGAGGTGAAGGCGAGGGAAGGAGCAAGAAGTCAGAAGTCAGAAGTAAGAGGTAAGACGTTAGATGTTAGAAGTTAGAAAAGAGGTACTACTCCAGATTATTCCCTCCCCTTCAAGGGGAGGGTTAGGGTGGGGATGGGGTTATGAATTATGAACTTTAGAAACAAAAAAACCCTTGTTGTCGGTCTCGGTAAGAGCGGTTTGGCGGCGTCTCGTCTGCTGATGCGGGAAGGGGCTATAGTTACGGCTACAGACAGGAGGCTGTTTGATGCATTGCCGGATGATGCAAAAGAACTGGTAAATCAGGGGGTGAAGATTGATGCCGGTTTTCACAGCAATGAAACATTTTTATCCTCAGACTTGATAGTCCTGAGTCCCGGAGTTCCGGCAGACATGCTGCAGATTACAGAGGCTAAGTCCAACGGCATAAGGGTTATCGGGGAGGCGGAGCTTGCTTATGATTTCCTTAATGCACCTTTAATTGCGGTCACTGGGTCAAATGGTAAGTCAACTACAACAACCCTGATTGGAGAGATTATAAAGGCCAAAGGAGATAGTGTATTTGTTGGAGGCAATCTTGGGACTCCCCTTTCTGAATATGTACTTTCCGGTGGTAAGTACAGTTGTATTGTGGCTGAACTCAGCAGTTTCCAGTTAGAGACAATAGAAAAATTCAAACCTCAGATTTCAATCCTGCTCAATATTTCACCGGATCATTTAGACAGATACCACAGCATGAAGGAGTATGAAGATGCAAAATTCAGGATATTTGAAAATCAGGGTAACAGTGATTTTTCAATAATAAACAGCGATGAATACTGGAGCAGGGGATTCAATAGCAGAACAAAAGGTAAGGTGGTTACATTCAGCAGGAAGAGCAAGGTTGAGAATGGGGTATATGTTGATAACGGGAAAGTGGTTTCTTCAATAGAAAATCATACCGGTGTAATATGTGAAGTATCCGGTATAGCAATAAAGGGTGTTCACAATCTGGAAAATTCAATGGCTGCTGTTGCCGCAGCGCTATTATGGGGATGCAGTCCGGAGATTATTGCAAATACCTTAAAAGAGTTTAAAGGACTTGAACACAGGCTGGAATTTGTAAGAGAGCTGAATGGCGTAAAATATATAAACGATTCAAAGGGTACCAATGTCGGGGCTGTAATGAAATCTATCGAAGGATTTAGTGAGCCTGTATTGTTGATTGCAGGCGGCAGGGACAAGGCCGGTGATTTCACTCCTCTAAGACCCCTGATTAAAGATAAGGTAAAAAAACTTATCCTGATAGGAGAAGCAAGAGAAAAGATAAAATCAGCATTAGGACAGGCGGCAGAGACAGTATACGCAGATTCGCTTGAAGAGGCAGTGGATATTGCCCGGAGAAGCTCTGAAAAAGGGGACGTTGTACTGTTGTCCCCTGCATGTGCAAGCTTTGATATGTTTAAGAATTTTGAAGACAGAGGAAGAAGATTCAAGGAGATAGTAAGGAAACATTCATGAGCTTATGATTCACAAAGGTGCATGAAAATCAGCGGGACAAGAATGTCCCGCCTATCCTCATAGAAATGGATAGGCGGGGTTTTCTTACCCCGCCGGAGGGGATTTTCGGATGAACTGTCATGAAACGGAGGTTTCACAAAGGAGGATGAAAACCACCCCCCCAAGCCCCCCCTTGTTAAGGGGGGGAAAGTTCCTTTGGTGCTCAATGGCCAACGGCAATCCCCCCCTTTGTTCAAGGGGG
>JACRGV010000113.1 GCA_016212215.1 Nitrospirota bacterium | reverse complement strand
GTGTCCTGCCTATTTACATATCCCTTACCCAGGATATGGAGGATGCTGTCAGGGCTAAGGTGCTGAGACATTCGGTAATTACGGCAACGGCTGTAACCGTGTTATTCCTGCTGATCGGCAAAGGTGTATTCATAACTCTTGGGATTACTATCTCGGACTTTCAGATAGCAGGAGGGATTATACTTCTTGTAATTGCAATTACAGATATTATCTTTTCTGAGCAGAGGAGCAGAAAGCCTCATCCTTCTGTTGGGACAGTTCCTATCGGAACCCCTATGATTGCAGGCCCTGCATCCCTGACGACACTGATAATGTTAAGTGATATTTTTGGGATCCCGGCAACTATGCTTTCGCTTGTAGTAAATCTTATAATCGTCTGGATAGTGTTTGCATCTGCCGGAAGGATACTGTCTTTTCTCGGCGAAGGCGGGGCAAGGGCCTTATCAAAGGTAGTATCCCTGTTCCTTGCGGCTATTGCAGTTATGATTATCAGAAGGGGGATTGAGGGTATGATAAGATAGGCAAAAATTGCCATTAAAAAATCAATGTGATAATGTAATCAGGTATAAAAAAAGGGGGGTTATATGCATGGAATGAAAGAAATAATACAGGAGGCAGAGTCACTTCCTGTTGAAGAGAGGGCTATGGTTATTGATTCCTTGCTCCGAACGCTAAATCCTATATCTGCTGAAATTGATGTTGAATGGGGAAAGGTTGCCAAACGCCGGCTGGAAGAGCTTCGATCCGGACGTGTGAAGCCCATTCACGGTGATGATGTCTTTAATAAAATCAGGGAGCGATTTGAGAAATGACCTTCTCATTTCATCCGGAGGCAGCAGCCGAGTTTAACGAATCGATCGAATACTACGAAGAATGTGAACAGGGGCTTGGATATGATTTCTCTATTGAGGTGTTTAACTGTATTCAGAAAATTGTAAACTACCCAACTGCCTGGCCGGTCATTGAAGAAGATGTCCGGCGTTGTCTTGTAACCCGTTTCCCATACGGTATTGTCTATAGTATCGAGCAGTCCGGTATTTTCATCCTTGCGGCTATAGCCGTGATGATTATCAGAAGGGGGATTGAAGGGATGATAAGATAATTACATGAGTTATCCAATTTTCTGATTATTTTTCCCTTTTGTTTGTTCTGTTTTTCTTATCTTGACAATTATGTAGAAAAATGGTTAAAGTATCATGCTGTAAAGTTAAGGCTTAGCTTTATTCCCCCTCCCTTGACGGGAGGGGGTTAGGGGGAGGGTGAGCTATGGAGATTTTCGGTTGACGTCCCGGTGCATGTGAACAGTATAAATTTGTTTACTATGATTATTCTTTCTCGTAATTGAAAAAAAATTAATTGGAGGAGAAAGGGGGTGGGAGTACAATCTTTTAAAATCGCATAAAGTATTTTCGAGGCTTTATATAAAGAAGCAGTAGCAGCTTGTTAATTACAATTTATCTAAGGAGGATAATGATGAAGAGAAAATGGTTAAAGTTTGTATTAACCGGAGTATTCGTTGCAGGGCTTGTAGGCTCTAGTTACGCAGAAGGTATCAAGTTTGACGGAGAGTTGAGGTTGAGAGGTGTAATGGTGGATAATTCTGATGGTGCTGCTGCTATGAATCAGGGTGGTTTTTTTGAGCAGAGGACTCGCCTTAATGCATCCGGTACTGTAGATGAGAATACAACAGTATTCATCCAGGCACAGGATAGCAGGACATGGGGTGCTAAGGGGCCAAGCACAACCATTACAGGTACTGAAGTTGAATCACTTGATCTGAGCCAGGGTTATGTTAAGATGGACAACCTATTTAGCCAGCCGCTTTCTGTAACACTCGGCCGCCAGTCACTTGCTTATGGAGACCACAGGCTCATAGGTTCTTTGGAATGGAGCAACAATGCGAGGAGATTTGATGCAATCAAGTTTACTTACAAGCATGATGTTGCAGATGTGGATGTCTTCTGGGCTAAGGTAATGGACGTTGGCGGTTCCTTCCATGATGACAACAACCTCCTTGGCGTATATGCCAACCTTAAGGTTGTTCCTCAGAACAACATAGATGTTTATCTGCTCGATAAGATAGTTGGCGGGGGCGTCGGCACCAAGTTCTATACCCTCGGCGGCAGGATTAAGAGCGATTCCTTAAAGCCAATGAATGTAGATCTTGGAGCAGAGCTTGCAATTCAGACAGGAGATGCAACTCCTACTGCAACTCAGAATGCTAATGCTTATGCAATAACAGCCGGTTATACAGTACCTGCTGTAATGGGCTTAAGAATTGGTGCAGAGTATGATGCTGCAACAGGTGATAAGGCATCAACAGCTAAGAAAGTTGAAGGATTTGATAATCTCTATCCAACCAATCATTACCTCTATGGTTTTAATGATGATATTAACTGGACAAATATAAAGGCCATGTCAGTTAACGCAAGCGTAAAACCAATGGATAATATGAAGGTTGCAGTAGAGTACTGGAGTTATAAAAAGGCTGAGACAGCAGCAGGGGCCAGTGATGATTTAGGAACTGAAATAAACATAAAGGCCAATCATCAGAAGAGCAAGAATGTAAACTGTGAACTTGCTTATGCTATCAGAGATAACGGAAAGGCAGGCACAATTTCATCTTATGGAGGCTATGGTACAGTTCCGAAAGACAAGTCTGAAACATTTGGTTACTTCATGATCAATGTGAAGTTCAACTAAGATTGAGGCGGGGTTCACCCCCACCCTTACCCTCCCCCGTCAAGGGGGAGGGAATTATTTCAGAAGGCGTCAGCGATTAAGTTTGCTGACGCCTTTTTTGTTTCGTGGGACAAGTTTTAACTATATTGTCCTTCCCACAGGGATTTTAAAAATTCTTTTATTGGTAAAATGGTGATACCTTCAACCATCCTTGTACGGGGCTCAAGGCTGACACATAGATAGTTTTTGAGTTTCTTTTCTTCTGCAAGGGCTCGCAGTGATTTAATATCCTGTGTTGAGACATTTTCTTTAGCCTTTACCTCTATGGCCGTGTGATCTCCTATAATAAAATCAACTTCAAATCCTGATGTCGAACGCCAATAGGTCAAATCATCTCCTGATACATAGTCCCGGTAGCACATCAGCTCATGAAAAATATAGGTCTCAAATGCCTCTCCGAATTCAGACGTCCCTTGTTCTGTATGCCGGCGGCCTTGCAGTGATGCGGCTACCCCTGTATCAAAGAAATAATATTTGGAAGATGAAAGCGGTTTTCTTTTTATAGACTTTTTCCACGGAGGCAGTTCATGGATAATCAATGTATCTTTCAGTATTTCGAAGTATTCATACACGGTTGTCCTTGGTACCTGTGCATCATTTGCGATATTTGTAAAATTTACAATTGTACTATTACAGAGAGCGGCCACCCTCAGAAAACGGCTGAATGCAGGCACATTGCGGGTAACGCCTTCTGCAACTATTTCCTGTTGGAGGTATGAGCCTGTGTAAGCGAGGAGATCCGACTGAGGGTCATCAGAGAAATATATGGATGGAATAGCCCCCCGATTAATTACATGTGATAATTCAAAGTGTGAGCCGAGTTCATTAAATGTAAGCGGGTGCAGATATTTTGTTCGTGCCCTTCCCCCGAGCAAATTGACGCCGCCACGACGGAGCTTGCGGGCACTTGACCCTGTGAGCAGAAAATGTATGCCGCGGGTTTCAATAAGCCGGTGTACTTCGTTGAGGAGGATTGGAAGTCGTTGGATTTCATCAATTACTATAAAACGTTCCCCTGAAAGGATTTCCTGAGATAATCGCTCAGGCTTCTGACTTAGAGCCAGGTAAACAGTTGTATCAAGGAGGTCATATAACCGAACCCCTTTAAGTGTGTGAGCGATGAGAAAACTTTTTCCGGTCTGTCGTGGGCCTAACAAAAAATGGGATTTTTTATCAAGCAGAGTGCTTAGATTTAATGTCCGTGCAATATAAGGATCGTTATTTTTCTGGTATATTGGTGTCATCTATTTCGTCATATATAATAATAAATGACGAAATAGATGTCAATAACAGTTATTTAATTTGTCATTTAATTTTCTTGCATGGCATTTTATTTGCAAGTATCAAGAGCTATCTATATTGCATATAAATATTGTGAATAAAGTACACAAAGATGATTGTATACATAAGGATTGCTTGACAATTGAAACGACTATTCTTTCCCATTTTTATACTGAGTCTGTTTTTGGCAGGTTGCGGCAGTTCCTCCGGCCCATCCATAACATCTGATACATCCGCATCTTCTGTTCCTCCGGATTCTTCAGCGGCCACCTCCGGTATCCATGTAGATAAGGCATACTTTGATTTGTTTGAGAAGGAGTTTAATGAGGTTGTGGAATGTTCAGGTCTTGATGCTGATTTTTATGATGTAGCTGTTTTTCTTTACCCAACGCCGAATTTTCCATGTACCGGCAATAATCTGAAAGGGAAGATATGTTATGGGGAATTCGCACGACCCAATAAGATACTTTTGGGTGACAGGATGAGTTGGAAGCATGAGGTGATCCATTATCTTCTTTATAAGAACAAAGGGGACATGGATTCAGAGCATAAAAGTGATTTATATTCGAAGTTCGGTTCCCCACCCTCACCCGGACACTCTCCCTGAGGGAGAGGGTGCTATGCTTTACCCCCTCCCTTGACGGGAGGGGGTAGGGGTAGGGTGAGCTATGGAGATTTTCGGAGTTCTATACAATCATACAAATTTGTAAAATAAAACCATTTATCCTACATTATTGTAGCAATCCATTTTCGTTCTATATTGCCTTTCTTTGCTTGAAAACCCTATTAAATCATATAGTTACACATATTACAATTTTGTGGCACATATTTTGTAATATACCCTTACCATGTCTGAGAAACTCAACAGGAATACCGCGGTTACTTTAAAGGATATTATTGCAAATATAGAGAGGCAGTACATTCTTATTGCACTGGAAAGCACGGAGTGGGTTCAGTCAAAGGCAGCGAAGAGGCTTGGGATTAGCCAGAGGATACTTGGCTATAAGATAAAGAAGTACGGGATAACAATCAAACACAAGACAGGGGGATTGAAAGATGAAGATGATGAAAAGTTTAATCAGTGTAGTTAGTGCAGTTTCGTTAATAGGTATGGTTGGGGCGGCAACTGTATATGCGACACCGTCTACAACATACTGGACGCCGGCAGTAAGTGATGTTCAGCCGTATAACGTATGGCACATAGGTATTGATAATTATTTTACCATAGCAAGAAAGGCAAAATCTGCTGACCTGCCTACGGATGTAGGTCTTACAGTTGGTGTCCTTCCGTATGAGAAGCTCCAGCTTGAGGTTGGTATTGACTGGATGGAGCCATCTACAGATCCTTTGATGCTTAATGCAAAACTGGGGACTCCGGAAGGCACTCTGTTTGATGGTTCTCCGGCATTTAATATAGGTGTATTCGGCGTCGGTACTAACAGCAAGACTACAGCTCAGAATATTATACATGTAATGGCAGGTAAGACCCTTCCAATGAGCCTCGGACGTCTCCACGTTGGGGCTTATTCCGGCAATAATAAGGTTCTGTTGGATAAAGATGGTAAAAAGGACAATACCGGTTTCATGATTGGGTATGACAAAGGATTCATGCCGGCAAAGGATGGTAAAGGTGAATATAATAAGTGGGTATTTGCGGCTGACTATGCAAGCGGGAAAAATGCCTTCGGTGGAGGCGGTTTCGGAATGTATTACTACTTCACAAGGGACATAAGCCTTCTCACAGGGCCTGTCTGGTTTAATGAACCTGCAGTGGCAATAGGAAATGCTGATGTTCACTATGTATGGACAACTCAACTTGATATTAATTTCTAATGAAATGTCATGAGCGAGGTTTCACAAAGGGTAATGAAAATCAGCGGGACAAGAATGTCCCGCCTATCCTCAAACAATGTGTGGATAGGCGGGGTTTTCTTACCCCGCCGGAGAGGATGCTAATTTTGTTCCCTCCCCTTCAAGGGGAGGTTTAGGGTGGGGATGGGGTTATTTTCTAATGACTAAATGGAGGGATTTAAGATGTTAAGGTTTACAAGGCTTATATTACTTATTCTATCAATCGTGATGCTGTCTTCCACTTTCACAATGGCTGAGGAACAGCCGCAGACTGCTCCTCCTGCCCCGGCGGTGACTGAGCAGGCTCAACCTGAGCAGGCATCAACCCCGGCAGTGCCTATGCCTGATCCATCCGGCGCTAAAACCGGCGGGGCGGCGGATGTGATTGGGGCATCTGCTAATGCACCTACTGCAGATGACCTGAAGATCCTGGGCCCAAAAGAGCCGCTTGCAGCAAAACTGGCGGATGTTGTAGGGCATAACAGGATAGCCGTCAACATAGTCTGGACATTAGTCTGCGGCTTCCTTGTAATGTTCATGCAGGCTGGTTTTGCCCTCGCAGAGACAGGTTTTACAAGGGCTAAGAATGCAGGACATACCATGGCAATGAATTTTATGGTTTATGCTATCGGATTGCTCGGCTACTGGATATGCGGCTTTGCCTTGCAGATGGGCGGGGTTGGGGGTGTTGCCTCACTCGGCGGCGGGACTACCCTCAGCAGTGAATTTGTGATTCACCTGTTTGGACATGACTTTGGGTTATTCGGGACGCAGGGGTTCTTTCTATCTGGGGTTACTTATGATGCTGTCGTATTTACGATCTTCCTGTTCCAGATGGTATTTATGGACACCACGGCTACGATACCTACAGGTTCGATGGCAGAACGCTGGACCTTTAAATCATTTGTGTTTTACGGATTCTTCATATCCATGCTGGTCTATCCGATTCATGCAAACTGGGTATGGGGCGGCGGCTGGCTGTCTCAGCTCGGCAAGAACTTCGGTCTGGGACATGGTGTTGTTGACTTTGCAGGGTCTTCTGTCGTTCATCTGACAGGGGGAGTTGCGGCGCTGGTGGGGGCGGCGATACTCGGCCCCAGGATAGGCAAATTTACACGGGAAGGTAAACCGCTTGCATTACCGGGCCACCATATCCCATTGGCACTTACAGGATGTTTTATCCTTGCCTTCGGATGGTTCGGATTCAATGCGGGTTCGTCCCTTGCAGGCGGGGACCTTAGGATCGGTGTAGTAGCGGTCAATACCATGCTTGCATCGGCTACCGGGGCATTTTTCTCAATGCTCTATATGTGGATTTTCTACGGCAAGCCTGATATCTCTATGGTTGCCAACGGCTTTTTAGCAGGGCTTGTTGCCATTACGGCGCCCTGTGCCTTTGTGAACTCTGTCTCAGCCGCAATCATTGGTGCAATCGCAGGAGTGATCCTGTGCATCAGTGTGGTTTTTGTTGAGCGTACCCTGAAGATTGATGACCCTGTTGGAGCAGTATCTGTTCATGGTGTAAACGGGGCGTGGGGTGTTATTGCTGTTGGACTTTTTGCAGACGGGACGTACGGTGATGGATTAAACGGTGTTGCCGGTACTGTTACCGGGTTGTTTTATGGTAATGCATCACAGCTTGCCGCCCAGATTATCGGGGTCGTCACCAATTTTGTATTCGTAGGTATTGTGATGTATATCTTCTTTAAGATACTTGATAAGATAGTCCCGCTCAGGGTGTCGGAAGAGATGGAGATTGAGGGATTAGACCAGAGTGAAGTAGCGGTGTCAGCGTACCCTGATTTTATCTTAAATAAGAGTCATAAATAATTATTGGAGGAACCATGAAAAAGATAGTAGCAGTAATAAGGCCATTTAAACTTGATGATGTCAAGAATGCCTTAAACCAGGCAGGGGTCACAGGTATGACGGTCTCGGATGTAAAGGGATTCGGGCGCCAGAAGGGACATGCAGAGCTGTACAGGGGCGCTGAATACGTGATTGATTTTTTACCTAAGACAAAGATAGAGGTCGTTGTAACAGATGAAATCGCAGAGAAGGTTATCTCCGCAATTGTGGACTCTGCCAGGACCGGTAAATTGGGAGATGGGAAAATATTTATCACAAATGTTACAGAGACTGTTCGAATCAGAACCGGTGAGAGAGGGGAAGACGCTATATAAAACATTGCAGGACAACATTACAAAAATGTAATATTGTCCTGCGGTTTTACATTTTTGTAATAAGTATTATTGATGTTTGTAATCTCTCTAAATTAAAAAAGACTTATAAATCATATAGTTAAGCAATTAAAATGCTATGGCATGTATTTTGCTTTATACCCTCCTGATAACAAAAATGAAGGAGGAGTTTGTATGGAAAGTCAGATTAATTCAGGAGATACAGCGTTTATTTTAATCTCTGCAGCGCTGGTAATGTTAATGACCATACCGGGTCTTGCATTATTCTATAGCGGTCTTGTACGGAGGAAAAATGTACTCGGCACTATGATGCAGAGTTTCATCCTTGTAGGGTTGATCACTGTTCAATGGGTTCTGTTCGGCTACTCTATCGCATTTGGACCTGACAGGATGGGGATAATCGGCGGACTGGAATGGCTTGGGCTAAGCGGGGTTGGTCTCATTCCCAATCCGGATTATGCAGCAACTATCCCGCACCAGACATTTATGATCTACCAGTGTATGTTTGCAATAATAACCCCTTGCCTTATTGCAGGGGCTTATGCAGAAAGGATGAAGTTCTCAGCCTTCGTCATATTCAGCCTGCTATGGACAACCATAGTCTATGACCCGCTTGCCCACTGGGTATGGGGTTTAGGCGGATGGATGAGAAATATGGGGGCACTTGATTTTGCGGGAGGTACTGTTGTTCACATTAGTTCAGGAATAACTGCTCTACTCGCAGCCATCCTCATTGGAAAGAGGGTCGGTTATATGAGGGAGCCGATGCCGCCTCACAACATGACACTTGTGGTTATGGGGGCATCTCTTCTGTGGTTCGGCTGGTTCGGCTTCAATGCCGGCAGTGCTCTCACTTCAGGCGGCCTTGCGACAAGCGCCTTTGTTGTAACACACATTGCCGCTGCTGCTGCGTTACTTGCATGGACGTTTGTAGAGTGGGTGCATCATGGCAAACCAACGATACTTGGGGCAGCGAGCGGTGCAGTAGCAGGCCTTGTTGCAATTACACCGGCCTCAGGATTTGTCGGGCCGGTATCGGCTATTTTGATTGGAATCGGTGCAGGAGTTATTTGCTTTTATTCTGTTGTCATTTTAAAGAACAAGTTCGGATATGATGACTCCCTTGATGCATTTGGGGTGCACGGGGTCGGCGGTACGTGGGGTGCAATAGCTACCGGACTTTTTGCGTCAAAGGCTGTAAACCCTGCAGGTGCAGACGGACTCTTTTTCGGCAATCCCCATCAATTGTGGATTCAGGTTATAGCAACGGTTGCCAGTCTGGTTTTCGCATTTGTTGTATCATTTATTCTACTGAAGATTGTTGATCTAATTGTCGGTTTACGTGTAAGTAATGAGGATGAGATAATGGGGCTTGATTTAACCCAGCACAATGAGACTGGATACTCAATGTAATATATGCTTTACTTTTTATTTTCCATTTGCTAATCTTTTACCGCATTTGGGTGTGGCTTTGATTTATTAAAAAATTCCGGAGGATATATATGAAAAAGGTAGAGGCTATTATAAAACCGTTTAAACTTGATGAGGTGAAAGATGCCCTGAACAAGATAGGCATTAAGGGTAATACTGTTACAGAGGTTAAGGGCTTCGGAAGACAAAAGGGGCATACGGAGTTGTACAGGGGTGCTGAGTATGTTGTAGACTTCCTACCAAAGATAAAACTTGAGGTTGTGGTTTCTGATGACCTCGTGGAAAAGGTAATAGAGACGATTGTAAATACTGCCAAGACAGGAAGAATCGGAGACGGCAAGATATTTGTGACCAATGTGGAAGACGTCGTGCGCATAAGGACAGGGGAGCGCGGAGAGGACGCGATATAAGACAAAACATCCATGAGCGTGCCGCTCACAAAGGATGATGAAAGAGAGTGGGACAAGAATGTCCCAACTATCCTTGATATATATCTGGATAGGCGGGGTTTTCTAACCCCGCCGGAAGGATTTTAGAGTGAAAGTTCAAAGTTCAAAGTTCAAAGCTCAAATATGACAAAACAATCTTTACGCATTGCCTTAGGACAGATAAATGCACATGTGGGGGATATGAAAGGTAATGTAGAGAAGATTATTGATTTTACGATAGATGCAGGAAAGAAAGGGGTGGACATAATCTCCTTTCCAGAGTTGGCAATAACAGGTTATCCTCCTGAAGACCTCCTGCTTAAATCAAAGTTTGTGGATGACAATTATGCATCTCTTGAAGTAATAGCAAAAAAGACCTCATCTTTGGATTTGGCTGTTGTGGTCGGGTTTGTTGATAAGACAGATGACATATACAATGCAGCAGCAGTTTTGTACAAGGGAAAGATAGCAGGGATATACCATAAAAATTATCTCCCGAATTACGGGGTCTTTGATGAGAGGAGATATTTTAAAAGCAGTACAGGTTCAAAGATATTTATAATACGGGGCGTCCCTGTCGGGGTTAATATATGCGAAGATATATGGTATCCGGACGGGCCGTGTATGAAGCAGGCATTGGCAGGTGCAAGGCTTATAGTCAATATAAATTCATCACCTTATCACGCAGGTAAGTGGCGGTTCAGGGAGCGGATGGTTTCAACACGGGCATCTGATAATGCGGTATTTATTGCATACACTAACATGGTGGGCGGACAGGATGAGCTTGTATTTGACGGACTCAGCATGATCTTTAATCCAAAGGGGGATTTGATCGCATCCGGTAAACTATTTACTGAGGACTTAATAATTGCTGATATTGATCTGAAGATGGTAGACCTTGCAAGGCTCCATGACCCAAGGAGAAGGGCAAGGATGTTTTCTCCCGATGCGGTAGGTGCGGTTTCCAATGTGATTACAGTAGAAGTAAGTGATGCTGTAAATGGAAAAAAGAAACCCGTTATAACCTCAAAGACTACAGAGCCTCTTGAACGTGTGGAAGAGGTTTATCAGGCATTAGTCCTCGGCACAAGAGACTATGTGCGGAAGAACGGATTTAAGGAAGTTGTAATCGGATTGAGCGGCGGGATTGATTCTGCACTTGTAACAGTTGTTGCAGTTGATGCACTTGGAAAGAAGAATGTTCACGGTGTATTCATGCCATCACAATATACCATGCCGGAGAGCGGGGAGGATGTTGAATCGCTGGTTAAAAATCTCGGCATAAAATTGCTGACAATACCTGTTAATGATATTTTCAAGTTATATCTGGATACACTCTCAGGAGAGTTTAATAACATGAAACCTGATATAACAGAGGAAAATATTCAGGCGAGGATTCGCGGCAATATTATGATGGCACTGTCAAATAAGTTCGGCAGGCTTGT
>JACRGV010000112.1 GCA_016212215.1 Nitrospirota bacterium | reverse complement strand
CCCCCTTGAACAAAGGGGGGGATTGCCGTTGGCCATTGAGCACCAAAGGAACTTTCCCCCCCTTAACAAGGGGGGGCTTGGGGGGGTGGTTTTCATCCTCCTTTGTGAAACCTCCGTTTCATGACGGTTCATCCGAAAATCCTCTCCGGCGGGGTAAGAAAACCCCGCCTATCCATATAATGGGGGGAAACCCCGCCTATCCACACAGAGATTGAGGATAGGCGGGACTTTCTTGTCCCGCTGATTTTCATGGCCCTTTGTGAACCCTCGGTTCATGGGAGTTCACCCGAAAATAATCTCAAGTAAACAGTAAGCGGTTAGCAGTTAGCAGACAAATCCTGCCTTTACTGTTTACTAATTCATCCTTTTTCATACATTACAGTTCTGTCCCCTGCTACTACCTCACCGATAACGGTCGGCTCTTCACCGTATTGTAGTAAAAACTTAATAGCCATGTCAACCTGATGCTCAGGCAGTATTAGAACCATGCCTATGCCCATGTTAAAATCCCTGTACATCTCGTCTCTGTCAATATTGCCCCATTTCTCTATGAGATAGAAGATGGCATGTGCATTCCATCTGCCGGGGTACAGGACAACCCCTGTCCCTTCAGGCAATACCCTCGGAATGTTCTCTGTCAATCCGCCGCCTGTTATATGTGCAATACCTTTTATATCGAACTGCGGAATCATATCCAGAACTGTTTTTACATAGATTCTGGTTGGGGTAAGTAACTCCTCACCAATGCTCTTGTTGAGCAGTTCAACCCTGTCTGATGTATCATGGCCCATCTTTTCAAATACAACCTTCCTTGCAAGTGAGTACCCGTTGCTGTGTAGTCCTGAAGATGCAAGGCCAATCACCTTATCACCCGACCTTATAGTGCTTCCATCAATTATCCTTTCTTTTTCAACTACGCCCACTGCAAAGCCTGCAAGGTCATACTCATTATCCTGATACAGTGACGGCATCTCTGCTGTCTCGCCTCCGATGAGGGCGCACCCTGCAAGCCTGCATCCTTCTGAAATACCCTTTACAACATCAACAAGTTTCTCAGGAACAAGTCTTCCGGTCGCAATATAGTCAAGGAAGTATAATGGTTCTGCCCCGCAGACAACAATGTCATTCACACACATTGCAACAAGGTCAATACCCACTGAATCGTGCTTATCCATCATAAAGGCTAATTTGAGTTTTGTGCCGACACCGTCCGTACCGGACACGAGGACAGGATTTTTATATTTATTAAGGTCAATCTGGAAGAGGCCGCCGAAGCCGCCGATGCCGCCTAAGACACCCTTTCGTTTTGTCGCTTCTACAAAGGGTTTTATCAAACGCACAAATTCATTGCCTGCGTCTATGTCTACCCCGGACTTTTTGTAGGTTAAGTTATCTGACATTTTAAAATAACCCCATCCCCACCCTATCCCTCCCCTTGAAGGGGAGGGAAATTATGAGGAGTTGATTTATTTGATGGTGCTATTCTTCTACCTTGAGGTGCAACTCTCTCAACTGCTTTCTCTCAACTGCTGATGGGGCATCTGTCATCGGGCATACGCCTTTTTGTGTCTTTGGAAATGCTATTACATCCCTTATTGATTCAGCGCCTGTCAGAAGCATGATTATTCTGTCTACGCCGAATGCAATCCCGCCGTGGGGAGGTGCCCCATATTCAAGGGCCTCAAGCAGAAAACCGAATTTCGCCACTGCCTCTTCCTCATTAATCCCGAGCAGTTCAAACATCTTATTCTGGACAGTCCTGTTATGAATACGGATACTCCCTCCGCCAATCTCACTGCCGTTCATCACAATATCATACGCCTTTGCCCGGACTCTAAGCGGATATTTATCAAGAAGCGGAATATCCTCAGTCATTGGTGAGGTAAACGGGTGGTGCATTGCCGTGTATCTCTTTTCCTCATCATCATATTCAAGCAGCGGGAAATCCATAACCCATAGGAACTTATACTCATCTTTATTGATTAAATTCAACCGTTCTCCAATAGACAAACGTAAATGGGCAAGTGCATCATTGACAACCTTTGCCTTATCAGCAACGAAGATTAAGAGGTCTCCCTGTTCTGCCTCCAGCCTCTGTGCAACACTGCTTAACTGCTCAGGTGTGAAGAACTTTGCTATCGGCGATTCAAAACCATTTACTGTAACCTTAATCCATGCAAGCCCCTGTGCACCAAAGCCTTTTGCAAACTCCGTCAGGTCATCCAGCTCTTTTCTTGAGAGGCCGGACAGCCCCTTTGCATTAAGACCTTTCACAATCCCCTTCTTCTCAATGACCTGCTTGAATACCCTGAACTCAACGCCTGATGCAATATCTGAAATATCTTTCAGTTCAAGGCCGAATCTTATATCAGGCTTATCTATTCCATACCGTGAGATTACCTCGTCATAAGACAACCTCGGAAAAGGTGTTTGCACATCCAGCCCCTTGGTTTCCCTTAACACGAAAGCAAGCATCTCCTCCATAAGTGATATTACATCCTCACGGTCAACAAAGGACATCTCAAGGTCAATCTGTGTAAACTCAGGCTGTCTGTCGGCACGCAGGTCTTCGTCCCTGAAACACTTTACCACCTGATAATAGCGGTCAAAACCTGCTACCATAAGTATCTGTTTGAAAAGCTGGGGAGACTGCGGCAGTGCATAAAAGTGACCTGCATTAAGCCTGCTTGGAACAAGGTAATCACGTGCACCCTCCGGTGTACTCTTGGTCAGAAAAGGCGTCTCTACGTCAGTAAACTTATGTGTATGCAGGAACTCCCTTACTGACCTTATAAAGTTATAACGGAAAAGCAGGTTCTCCCTGAGCTTCTCTCTTCTTAGATCAAGGTACCTGTATTTTAATCTAAGTGTCTCTGATACCTCTGCCTCCTCTTCTATTGAGAAAGGAGGTGTCTTTGCACTGTTCAGTATCTCAAGATGATTCACCAGTATCTCTATCTCACCGGTTGGGAGCTTCTGGTTCTCTGTCCCCTGCGGCCTTGCCGATACCTCACCGCTGATGGTGATAACATACTCACTCCTCAGTTCACCGGCAGTTTCATGGGAGGTCTTGTCCTTCTCAGGGTTAAACACCACCTGAACAAGACCGTCCCTGTCACGAAGGTCTATAAAGATGAGGCCGCCGTGGTCCCTTCTCCTGTGAACCCATCCCTGAAGGGTAACATTTTTTCCTGTATCGCTCTTTCTTAATTCACCGCAGTAATGTGTACGTTGCAATTTGTATCTCCTTTAAAGACAGTGAATGGTGAATAGTTAATAGTGAATTGTAAAAATATCCCTAATTACGATTCACCATTTACCATTCACTATTTACCTTTCTTTAGGCTCTTCACTTCCTCAGCAGTCATATACCTGAACGTACCGGGAGGAAGATTGCCCAGTTCTATAAAACCATACCTTACACGAATAAGTTTTATCACCTGATGCCCCACCTTTTCCATCATCCTTTTTACCTGATGGTATCTGCCTTCGTGTATGGTAAGTTCAATCCATGAGTTCGCATCTGCCTTTTTTAATTTCCTGACAACTGCCGGTGAGGTTAGCCCGTCTTCAAGTTTGACGCCTGTTTCCAGCTTCTCCATCTCTTTATCTTCAAGGTACCCCTTTATCTTCACGAGGTATGTCTTTGCAATCTCATGTGACGGATGCATAAGGCTGTGTGCCAGATCGCCGTCGTCGGTCATGATAAGAAGACCCTCTGTGTCATAATCGAGCCTGCCGACAGGAAATACCCTTGCCTTCACACCCTTCAGAAGCTCTGTAACTATGGGCCTACCCTCAGGGTCGTTCATTGAAGTAATATATCCCTGCGGTTTATTAAGAACTATATACGTGTGTCTCTCAGGCAGGCGTATTAATTTCCCTGATACCTTGATAGCATCCTTCTCAGGGTCAGCCTTTGTCCCAAGTTCACGCACCACATTTCCATTAACAGTAACCAACCCGTCAACAATAAGCTCCTCAGCCTTTCGCCTTGAAGCTGCACCTGAATTTGCTATTATTTTTTGTAATCGTTCTAACATATAAAAACAGTGAATAGTGAATAGTGAACAGTGAATAGTGAATAGTTAGAAACAAGTATTGTCTTATTCTTACTTCTAACTTCTTGCTTCTTACTTCTGTTCTCTTACTTCTATCCTCATTCCCACTCTATCGTACTTGGCGGCTTTGAGCTTATGTCATAACAAACCCTGTTTACGCCTTTTACCTCGTTGATTATCCTGTTAGACAATCTGCCGAGCAGGTCGTAAGGGAGTTTGACCCAGTCTGCGGTCATCCCATCCGTGCTTGTCACAGCCCGTATTGCTATAACATTCTCATAAGTCCTCTCATCACCCATTACACCCACTGTCTTGACAGGAAGGAGGACTGCAAACGACTGCCATATCTCTTTGTAAAGCCCTGCTTTCTTTATCTCTTCCATCACTATCGCATCTGCCTCACGAAGTATGGCAAGCCGCTCCTCTGTAATCTCTCCAAGTATCCTCACGGCAAGACCGGGGCCGGGGAATGGCTGACGCCATAAAATATCATCAGGCATATCAAGTTCTTTTCCAAGAACCCTGACCTCATCCTTAAATAACTCCCTCAGCGGCTCAACAAGGCTCATCTTCATATTCTCAGGAAGCCCGCCCACATTGTGATGGGTCTTGATAGTGGCAGAAGGGCCTTTAAAAGATGTGCTCTCTATCACATCAGGATAAAGCGTACCCTGTGCAAGAAATTTAACATCACCAAGCTTCTTGGCCTCCCTGTCAAATACCCTGATGAACTCTCTTCCGATTATCTTCCTCTTCTTCTCCGGGTCAGTTACACCTTCCAGCTTTCTTAGGAACGACTTTGACGCATCTACATAACGGAGATTCAGGTGCAGTATCTCACTTAATATCTTTACAACCTTCTCAGCCTCACCCTTCCTGAGCAGGCCATTATTGACAAATATACTCGTAAGCTGTCCGCCGATTGCACGGCTGACGAGTGTTGCGACAACAGTAGAGTCCACACCGCCGCTCAGTCCGCAGATAACCTTACCCTTACCAACAGTCTTTTTGATGTTCCCTATTGAATAGTCCATAAAGGACTTCATAGTCCATGATGGTGTACAGCCGGAAATGTTATAGACAAAGTTCTGAAGTATCTGTACCCCCTTTGGTGTGTGAACCACCTCCGGATGGAACTGAAGACCATAGAACTTTTTCTGAGGATTCCCCATTGCGGCAACAGGTGCATTTGACGTATGACCAATTGCTTTAAACCCTTCCGGCATAACATCTATCCTATCACCATGACTCATCCATACCACAGTATCCTTCCCAAGTCCTTTCAAGATACCGGATTTATCATCAATAAACAGATCAGCCTTTCCATATTCCCGCTTCACTGCCTTAGCAACATTGCCGCCGAACAGATGGGTCATAAGCTGCATCCCATAGCATATACCGAGCACAGGAACGCCAAGCTCAAACACCTTCTTTGTACATACCGGCGCCCCTTCCTGATAAACACTCGAAGGCCCGCCTGAAAGCACAATCCCCTTTGGACGGAACTTTCGTATCTTCTCAATGGTGACATTAAAAGGCATAATCTCAGAGTAAACCTTCGCCTCCCTGATACGCCTCGCAATAAGCTGAGTGTATTGAGACCCAAAGTCCAGAACCAGTATCTTTTCAGTATGTATATCTTTCATAATCTTTGCATAACTTCCACACAACTTTGCCGAACAAAGAATAAAACATTATGGTATTTTTTGCAAGGGTGTAACGGTGTCACTTTTAAAACTGCCCTTTAAATTCCAGAAAATCATGCCTTAAATCTTCAATATCCTGGCGGAGCTTCTTTATTTCTTCTTCGAGTTCTGCAATCCTGTCATTATCTTCCCTTTGATCTGACGATAGTAATTGCCCTGTGGTTTCAGCACTCCGGCTTTCAACAACATCGGAAAAAAGCTGGATATAACGTTGTTCCTTCATTCCATGCTGACGAGGCAGTAACTTTACATAACCCATGTCCTCAAGATTTTGCAGAACATCTTTAACATCTTCTATAGTGTTAAACCTGTGTAGACGATCCGTCCGTTCCCGTATCTCACCTGCTGTTTGTTGTCCCCTTAGAAAAAGCACACAGAGTATTGCAGCCTCCTTATTGACAAGATTGCGGGGCATTAGAAAACTATGGGCATATTTTGTAACCCGGTTTAAATCACTCTTCCATACCAGCCCCTTGTCCTTAAGGCTGTCAAGGACTTTTATTACAAATTCTTCATTATAAGAAACAACCGGTTCCCTGTTGGATTTCTGGTTACATGCATTAACAAGGGCATTTAATGAGAGGGGATAATATTCCGGCGTTGTCATCTCCTTCTCAATTAAACAACCAAGCACACGAACCTCTTCTTCAGTAAGCTTTAACTCAGTCATTCTAAACCTTCTTCCATATTTTATAGATATCCATTGTCACAGTAATTGAGATGTCCCTCATTTATGTATGCACCTCGTGTTTCTTTAATACCATCACCAAAGCCCCTCCCCTGCACTTGGATTTGCAGATACGCTCCAGCTTTTCTACTAATTCCCGTGGCCCCGGTTCTATCTTTTTGAAGCCGAGCCTTTCAAAATACTCCGGTATATCTGTGGTAATATAAACCTCATTGGTGGGGAAACGGCTTATCAAATACTCAACGATCATTCTCCCGATGCCTTGATTTCTCTTATGTTCAACCACTCCAACACAGGCAAGTTCATAGACTTCATTATGAGGGCGAACCCGTCCGAAGCCTGCAATCTCTTTATCATCTATGGCAACAATAAACTGATGATAGTCCAGGTCTTCATCATCCAATAGAAATCTCTCAATGCATTGTTTGATAAAAGACATATCATCAGGAGATGCAGGTTGAATGTGTATCATTTTATTCAAAAGCCCTTTCAAGGCATTTAACACTACGGTGCATCATTGCTTTAATCTCCAGAGGTAATTATAAAAAGGGGCAAGGAGATCAAAACCCGAAATCAGATCATCAATTAACGCCCTGTTGAAGAGATTTTCATCAATCTTTCTGTTACAGACCAGATACATATTTTTTCTCTGATACCAATTCCGGATCTCTTCTGATTTATCCTCATCAAATATCTTTTTATATTTCTCCCCTTCTACCGTAAATAATCGTTGTTTCATACAGGCCGCAATTGTCTTCAGGAATTCTTCTGGGTTCTTATCAATCATCTCCCGGAACTTATACATTGTATCCGGAGAAGCGCCGTAATATCCCATCCCATAACGATAAGAATCAGAGGTTATCTCAAAGAAATAGGCAGGTGCATCCATCCAGTCCTTACGCAGTCTTTTAAAGGTAATCCATGCTGTACTTTTATAGGGTGACTTGTCTTTTGAGAATCTCGTATCTCTGTAAATCCTTGAGATAGTCTTATCTACAGAAGGTCTTATTTCAAAGTTGGGATCAATGGTCAACATAAACTCACCCAAGTCCTTCACCAGATTCTGTAACGGCTCAAGTATATATTTCTGATAATCCTGTTTATTTGCCTCAAACCAAACTTTATTGTTATTGGCTTCAAGATTTCTTAAAAAATCTAATGTATTTTCTGAGAATCCGTTAAATGTGCTTTTTATTTTGCCGGTCATATAATTACCATCCATTTACCCATTAATTACCCATTAATTAGAAGATACGGGTATTTGCTAATAAACTCTTCTGTTCATTTAAAAGATAATTGGATCGCCTTATTTCCCTAAAACAAAATCTTTAAAAAAACTTCCACCTCTTTCCATTCTTGATTACTCATCCTTACTTTTTTCCCGTCTCTTATCAATGCAACATCACCGAGGTTATTTATTGCATCATCAAAATAGATCAAGCCTTTTTTGATCTGATAGGCGTATTCCTCTGAAACGCCGTATTTTGCCCGAATCATGCTGATTAAATAATCCAAAGATATTTCATAAGCTGTAATAAGTCCCTTGAGATCCACAAAATCCTTTGCAATTCCCCTTTGTATGATTGCCACGACCTTCATAGCAGATATATCTTCCGGTGATGCTAACTCTACTGAATAATCAGGATTAATGACCGGAGGTTTTAAGGGAGGCCACAGGTCCCGGGATGGCTTCATGTAACACTTTGTTTTTCCCCTCTCCAGTTTGAAATATAAACACCAGTAATTTACTGTTCTCGGCGACAGGTAAGAACTTTCTTTTACTACTCTTACGATGTCCTCAGATGTGTAATGATCCAGAATAAACCTGACCTGTTTATCCCCGCCATGCTCAAGCACCCGTTCAATAATAAGAAACTTATCTCCCTCCATGTCCATGGAATCCATATCTGCCCCCCACAAACAAGGGGCTATTATATCTTTATCACCTTTACTAATCATAGGTATCTATATATTGTCAGGATAATGTCAGGAGATTTACATTGATATTTTACTTAATAAGCCATTGTAAAGCAATGTCTGGAATTTTTTAAGGATATCCCTGTTGACAACAAAATTTCATACTGCTACTTTAACATCAGGAAAACAATTTCCTTATGTGAAGATTGGAGGGTTGCAATCATGTTGAAAAGTTATGAGGCCATCTATGAGCACGGTAGCCTGAAGTGGCTCAAGGATTCACCGGGGGAAGAGAAGATTCGCGTAATCGTGACCATTCTGGAGGAAGTCCCTCCCGCAAAAAAAGCAGCGACAACCGCCGGTGGAACTCGCAGGTAAAGGTAAGATTACTGGAGACATCATTTCACCTGTCGTCCATCCGTAATCCCTCCCCCAAAAAAAGCAACCCACTCTAACTTTTGCGGTTCTTTCTCTTTTTAAGTGGGTAAATAATATTCCCTCCCCCTTGACGGGGGAGGGCCAGGGTGGGGGTGATTCTATGGGGAACAGGATAACAATATTAGGAAAGGCTCTCAGGAAAACACCTACAGATGCGGAACAACTGCTCTGGAGTTACTTGAGAATGAAACAGATGGAAGGGTTAAAATTCAGAAGGCAACAGTCCATAGACAAGTACATAGTTAATTTTGTTTGCTTTGAAAACCGCATTATTATTGAAGTGGATGGCGGCCGGCATGCGGCAGCAAAGAATAAGGATATAGAAAGAGAGAACTACCTTCAACGATATGGGTTTAAGGTTTTAAGGTTCTGGAATAATGAGGCCTTACAAAATACAAATGAAGTTTTAGCAGTAATAAGGGAGAACTGTTTATATCACCCTCCCCTTACCCCCTCCTGCCTCCCCCTGTTAGAGGGGGAGAGATTAAGGAAGGGAAATAATTATAGCCCTCCCGTCAAGGGAGAGGAAAGAAAGAATGTGATTCATTATAGAGACAGAAGATGGTTTACCCACTTGAAATGAGAAAGAACCAGAATTTATAGAAGTGAAAGGTAGAACTATCAATAGGCAGACGTAAAAGTATATAGAAACATGCCTCTGTTGGGCAAAATAACCTTGATTAGTCGCCACTGGATTACTACAAAAACCGCAGCCATATTTTTTTGATGGTAGCCTTGAAATACTCGCCCATTTTAATAACCAATGATATCAGATCGTGACAGGTTGTCTGACCGTTTCTCAAGGTTTATCGTGTTGTAGAAACGGAGATTTTTATTAATTTCGTTTGACAGCAAAATCTCATTCCGATATTCTATCCTGAGAACAGCAAACTCATTGAATAATAAATACCGGAGGTGTGAAATGACGATACAAGACCTTCTACCGGACATTCACTCACTTGCCGGACTTATACGAGTTGCAGGATGAATGATCCCCTCCGGATGTTGGAAGATTATGAACTTTGAGGGCGGTATGCCGGGCCATTTTAGAAATGTCCGGTTTTGCTATTATGCTCATGCAACCTTGAGCGTAAGACCTTCAATCCTTGAAGCCCGTAATCTCGCAACCTTTACATACACTATTGTTTGCCCAGGTTCTTTATTGGCCTCAGCAAGTTCAATGTTTTGTGTTGCAAGTTCCTGATCATACTCAGGCACTAATACAATCATGGAATTGTCGGGGATCTGCTCCTCTATTTCCGGATGTTCAAGTAGATACAACTCAAATTCTGTTGAAAGTTGCTGATTCTTTCTGAATAGTTCCTCTCTTGTCATTTCTTTATCCTCCCAAGATACCGAATTTTATATCGTTCCCAATTTTCATTGATGTCTTGATCTGCCATTGTAAGGCTATCACTTAGGTCAGCGATACCTAAAAACACTTTGTCTTTACCCCCGTCCGGATTCATTATGTCTTTATGGGCATATCCATGTGCTGTATCATATCTAACAATAGGAGTCCATAAGTTATCAAGGAGGGTCTCATATTGAACAACAAACCCCATTACTTTACCTTTTTCTGCAATGTGTTCATGCCTTTTTCTATCTTTATCTGAGAGCATAAATATATAAGTTTTCTTAGGCATCAGATTACATAATTACTTTCTTGAGGCTAACATAGCAGGATGGGTATTTTGTGTCAAATTAAATTTGACAGTCTGTCAACCCAAAATAGCAATTACTGGTTTTTAGCAATATAAGACTGCCCATCATATTAATAGATAGAAAAGATCATTAAACACAGAATCCCCTACAGCATATATTTATAAGGAGGCAACGAAGATTTCAGAAATTTACTAATTTACCTCACTGACATAGGACACTTCCTGGGGGAGGTACTGTGCTATACTCGTGATGAAAAATGGTAACCCTTCAGTGAGGCGTGGGAACCCGGTCGTGGGGTAAGCCTCCTTTCCAATATTATGGGGGTTGTATGTACTATAGGTTTGATGGCGGTGAAGTCCCTGAAGGGAAGAGAAGTTTGAAGGGATCGAGGGTCAT
>JACRGV010000111.1 GCA_016212215.1 Nitrospirota bacterium | reverse complement strand
GGCATTGTATGCGCGAAGCAAGACCTATGACAAGGCCATTGCAAGATTTGAAGAGGCTATTAAGGTAAACCCCAATTATCTCCAACCCTATATGCTCATAGGCATACTCTACGATTCCCAAAAAAATCATGATAAGGCAAAGGGATATTACGAAAAGGCATTAAAGATTGACCCCAAATTCGCCCCTGCAGCAAACAATCTTGCATGGATATATGCAGAGTATGGAGGGAACATAGACATTGCATTGGACCTTGCACAGAGGGCAAAGGAGAAACTTCCAGAGGACCCTGGTGTATCAGATACACTCGGTTGGATATACTATAAGAAGGGTGCATATCTTAAGGCCATATCAATGTTAAAGGATAGCAGTGAAAAACTCCAGGATAACCCAACTGTGCATTATCACCTCGGGATGGCCTATTATAAGAATGGCGATAAAGAGATGGCAAGGAGGGAACTCGATGCCGCCCTTAATCTGAATCAAAAATTCGATGAAATGGAGGAAACAAAGAAAGTTATTGCGAGTTTGAGGAGATAAATATTAAAGAATTGCTGTCATTCCCACGAAAGTGGGAATCCGGTTTTTGCAATCTATCTTTTTCTTCTTTTAATCACCCCAAGCGCCACAAGCCCTGAGCCAAGGAGAAGTAAGGTTGAAGGTTCAGGAACCGGGACACCTACACCACTGGTCGTCTGGGGAGAAAATCTATCATCACCATTACTGTACGTTCCATCTCCACCTTTATCAGCAAATGTAAAAAAGTGGTCAAATCCGTCCAGTGCACCGTTAAACTGTATGATGCCGGTATAAATGTAGGTTGTCCCTGGATAGCCATTGGCTCCAGGATTGACATCTGCAAGGAGTTGCCAGCCCGGGTTGAGTAAATTAAATTCATCGAGAACCGGCCCAAGGTTAATTCCTGAATATGGTGTCGGTTTATAACCATCAACCTGATTTGAGAAGGTACCCGACAACGAACTACCATTAAAACTTACATCAGTGATCGGAACTGGATTCGATCCCCCGTTCTGGGCCGTGGCATCTGTCAGCAGATAAATATTTGTATGGTAAATATAATTCATGTCTAACTCGTCAGCATCCTCACCTTGATCAGTAACCCAAAGGTATAGCTTATCTCCACTTCCGATAGCAAACCCCTCCTGTTGGTTTGGCCCCTTTGGAAGGATTGTTGTTGTCCAGTCATCCTGATAGTTAGTAATGGCCGATTCGGTGCTATAATAAGGGCCATCTGTTGCAACACCAAGGGTCGGTACGGCCCAGGCATTTGGTAAATTATACATTATAATTAGCGCAGCCGCTATGAGCCAAATTACCTTCTTCATGATTGTCCTCCTACGATGCATAAAAGTTATTTAATGACGATTTATTGCGAGGCCATCAAATATCACATGCATTATAATGAAGCAAAAAGAATGCCAATAAATATAATTAAAGTAAAATAGATTGTAACTATTTGATAATATAGAATTATATCATTATTATCCTATTCTTGTTAAAAACTTACCACCCCTGAATTTCAGGAACTGTTAAATATTTTGTCGCTTTTTCGGGTATTTTAGAGGTAGTTACTTGTCTTACTTTGTTTATAACTAAGGAATTGGGTAATCTTTCAATGAGTTACGTCAAAAAGTATACTGTCAAATTTTCCGTCACTTAGGATATTTTTTTGTCTTACGCAAATACAAATAACGAAGTCATGTACCCCATGATGCTGCTAATTGCAACATTATCAGATTTCGCTTAATATCCTGAGCAGAGGTAACTTCTGAATCCTGTCTAAAGTGTGAAACTGACAATGAGCCTTCCAACCAGGCCCTGATGGTATAAAAAGCCCCGGCAGAAATGTTGAATGATTTAATATCCACCTGATCACCGCGAAGTGAATTATTCTCCGCATAATTGGCCCGTATGCTCGAGGAGAGGTGTCTTGTATGCCTACCTCCGATGTTTATATTGACTATTTGTGACACAACCGGAGATGTACTGACACCGCTCCCGGCATTCAATTCCCTTGAGTAGCCGATATTATATGTGAGGAATTCAGACATTGTAGAACATCTCAATGCTCCTCGTAAATTTGATGTATGCCCCACTATTTCATGATCAATTATATCCCATCCAACGCTGGCCTCACATTGGGTAAAAGGTGAAAACATATGGCGCAGACCGGTAGTAATAAAATAATTTTTTAAGTCTACACTGCCTGTCTGTGATCTCGTTATCCCTATATTACCCGATAAAGTATTTCGCTGACTTACATAGCGGGTACCCATTGATAGACTATGTACCACGCTATCTATAAGCCTGGGATCTGGAAATTCTGTTAACAAATTAGAATAACTCAGAATCATATTTTGATTATGTGAGAGTGGAAGTCTTATCTCCACGGAACTTGCATTTCTGAATGACTGATTTCGCCCGGTCCTTATGCCATAATTGCTCAGTGGATCTGCGCCCCCTCTACTCTCATCAAAATAGTAATCTCTTAATTCAGGTGTATATGTAAAATTCTCAGTAACAGTAATATTGACCTCCCTGAATAATTTGCGAAACCACCTGGCAGCATCAACATTTACATTGCCATCATGCGTCACTACATTAAGTGCCGGGTGATGTGCATATGTATTCAATGTCGCTAAATAGTTGGTTTGAAGCGCAACGTTAGCTCCTGTGTAGGAAGTATTGAGACGGGCGCCTATCCCTGTAATAAAATCACCTGTTTCATTGGTGCGCGAATATATGTTGCTGTTATAGGTTTCAGAAATATTAAGAGATGGTCTCATTTGCCAGTTTGACTCCGCGCTGCTTTCCGTAAAGGAGCCTGAAATAGAAATAACAAAGAAAGATAAAATAAGTATAAATAAAGTATACATTCTCCTCAAGACATTATGAAGATTCTTACTGCATTGTAATTCCATACTTCCTTATCATATCAGTAAGGGTCTGACGGCTGATAGCGAGATCTATAGCTGCATGTGTTATATTACTGCCGTGCCTTAAGAGCGCCTCACTTATAAGGCGTTTTTCCAGCGCCTCCCGCGCCTCATGGAGTGAAGTAATCTGTTTATCGCCATAATCAGGAGAAGAAAACTCGAGGTCAGCAGGCGATATCCATTCACCATCCGACATGACAACAGCCCTTTTAACCCTGTTTTCAAGCTCTCGTACATTACCGGGCCATTCATAACCTGATAATGCCTTAACAGCCTCATCCCGGAACCCGCGGATTTTTTTCTTAAACTCTCTGGAATAACGGTGCAGAAAGGCCATTGCAAGCAACAGAATGTCATTTCCTCTTTCTTTTAGTGATGGTAATTGTATGGAAACCACACTGAGACGAAAGTAAATATCTTCTCTAAACCTTCCATCGTTAATCGCCTTTTTTAGATCCCTGTTGGTAGCAGCAATTACACGAACATCAACAGGAATCTCTTCCCTGCCGCCTATATGCTCAATAACATGTTCCTGGAGAAACCTGAGGAGCTTTACCTGAAGGGACAATGTTAATTCCCCTATCTCATCTAAGAAGAGCGTTCCTTTCTCAGCATACTCAATCCGGCCCTTTCTAAGTTTGTCCGCGCCGGTAAATGCCCCTCTTTCATGACCAAAGAGTTCACTCTCTAAAAGGGTTTCCGGGATAGCGCCACAATTTATTACTACAAAGGGCTTTTCTCTGCGATCACTTAATCTGTGAATGGCCTTGGCCGTGATCTCTTTTCCTGTACCGGACTCTCCAAGTATTAAAACAGGCACATCAGCAGTCGCTACCTTCCGGATAACCTGGAATACCAGATCCATAGCCAGACTACTGCCAAGTATCCCGTCCAGACCCTCTGATTGAATCTGCCGGTGAAGAGAAAGATTTTCCGCTTCAAGTTCAACCATCCTGAGCGCCCGTTTTATAACGACCTTAACCTCATCTATTACAGGGGGTTTAGTGAAGAAATCAAAGGCGCCCATTTCAATGGCCTTGAGGGTATTCCCCTTTTCTGTATTACCACTGACTATTATC
>JACRGV010000110.1 GCA_016212215.1 Nitrospirota bacterium | reverse complement strand
TCAGGTTTGAGTGCGACCGATTGAGCAAACCCGAAGGCGTAGTTGAATCTACGCTGAGGGGTTGCGATTGAGGAGCACACAAAGATGGCCGGAAGATGAGATGCATAAATGTATAGGTTATTTTATGACAGACCCTAAGGGCTTTAGAGATTGTCGGGGAGGCTGCTAAGCATATACCGGCTGAATTTCAGGAAAACTAGCCGAATATTCCGTGGAAGGATATGGCTGGCATGAGGGATATATTAATCCATGACTATTTTGGAATTGGTGACGTAAAAATAGAAAGGGATATGAATCGCAAGAAGTTACTGATACGGCTTACCTCTGATTTCCACTTAATTGCAATTTTATTTTTTTTCTGTAATATGTATAGTCACAAAATTTATTTAATACCCGATAATCATTATGGAAAATTAAATTGCAAAAATCAAGAACAGGCAAGGCCGGGACAGGACTGAATAACATGGTAGAAGACCTCCGCGGGAATGAGACGTGGCGCATATTCAGGATAATGAGTGAGTTTGTCGAGGGGTTTGAGGCACTCAGTGATGTTAAGCGAGGGGTCTCAATATTCGGCAGTGCCAGGATGTCCAGGAAAAGCCATTATTATAAATCAGTAATGAAGATTGCAGAGCTGTTGTCTAAGAAGGATTTTTCTATAATTACAGGCGGCGGCCCCGGGATCATGGAGGCCGGCAACAGGGGTGCAAGAAAAGGTACCGGGCTTTCAATCGGCCTGAACATAGAACTCCCAAGGGAACAGTCTCCAAATAAATATCAGGAAAAGCGGCTTGACTTCAGATACTTCTTTGCAAGAAAGGTGATGTTTGTAAAATACTCTGTAGGATATGTAATAACCCCCGGCGGATTCGGTACCCTTGATGAGTTCTTTGAAGCGCTTACACTTATGCAGACCGGCAAGATACGGCGTTTTCCGATTGTGATGTTCGGTAAAGAATATTGGGAAGGCATTGTAAAATGGATGGAGGACACACTAATTGCTGAGGGTGCAATAGGTAAAAAGGACATGGGTTTTTTCCATATTACAGATGACCCTGAAGAAGTAGTAAAAATTATTGAAGAACAATATAAGCAGTCCCAGAAAACAATAAATGGTAACAGGAGAAAGAAGGGCATATAACCGCTTTATCCCTGTTCTCACTTTTTAACCTCTTCTAAACCCCCATGCCATAGCTCACAAAGCTTGCTATATGAAAAAGAGTGGGACAAGAATGTCCCACCTATCCTCGAGTTAGGATTGGATAGGCGGAGTTTTCCAAAATTTATACATGGATAGGCGGGGTTTTCTTACCCCGCCGGAGGAGATTTTCGGATGAACCCACATGAAACAGGGGTTTCACAAAGGAAAACGAAAATCCCCCCCTTTGTTCAAAGGGGGGCATGGGGGGGTATTTTCGAGTGAATATCCAATATAAAAAAATCCCCTGGTATGACCCCTTTATTACTTATACAAAGTTAAAAGGTACCGGCCCTTCTTTCTTACTTGAGAGCCCTTTAGAGAGTCGGAATTTAAGGACTTCAAGGTATTCCTTTATAGGTGTCAATCCGGCAATTGTAGTAGAGGGAAAAGGGGACAAAATAAAGATTACAGAAGACAGTGAAATCAGGACTCTCAGCGGGAATCCTTTAGAGGTTGTTAAATCCATCTTAAAGAAAAGGGAGATGGTGCCGGTACATATTCAGGGACTTCCTCCTTTTACAGGCGGGGCGGTGGGTTATCTTGGATATGATATTGTGCACAATTTCGAGAGACTTCCCTGTCATGCCTCTGATGACCTTGGATTGCCTGATTTAATGTTGATGTTTACTGATAATGTTACGGTCTTTGATAATTTGGAGAAGTGCGGATGGATTATAGGTGTAAGTGATGATGTATGCATGCCTGCTTCTGATATTTGGGAACAGATAGAAAATACTGAATCAGGGATAATGGCTGATGTCCCTGTTTTAAATACAAAAGGCCCTCTGTCAAAAATCAACGTTGTCTCTAATCTGACTCAAAAAGAATATGTAGCTATGGTTAGGCGATGCAAGGAATATATTTCTGCCGGTGATATTTTTCAGGCGAACCTGTCCCAGAGATTATCTGCATCTGTAAGGGGTGCAGATCCATTAAATATATATAGGGTGTTGAGGGAGATTAATCCTTCTCCGTTTTCGGCTTTTATTGACACAGGTAGTTTCCAGCTTATCAGTTCATCACCTGAAAGGCTTGTAAGATTGCATAACGGTGTTGCAGATACAAGGCCGATTGCAGGTACAAGACCGCGTGGAAAGTCTCAGGTTGAAAATGGGATACTCATGGACGAATTAATAACAAGTGAAAAGGAGCGGGCAGAGCATTTAATGCTTGTTGACCTTGAGAGGAATGACCTTGGCCGGGTTTGTAAATATGGGAGCGTGAAGGTGGATGAGTTTATGGCGCTGGAGTCCTATTCCCATGTGAACCATATTGTCTCAAATGTGAGCGGTGAGACAAGACCTAATGTTGATGCCTTTGACCTTATTGAGGCAGTATTTCCAGGCGGGACTATAACAGGTGTCCCAAAGATTCGATGTATGGAAATAATAG
Organism: Nitrospirota bacterium; assembly: GCA_016212215.1. Taxonomy (NCBI): domain Bacteria; kingdom Pseudomonadati; phylum Nitrospirota; species Nitrospirota bacterium. The sequence continues at coordinate 5,366 of JACRGV010000110.1, read as the reverse complement.
ATGAACTGGAGCCTACAACACGAGGCCCTTATACAGGCTCAATAGGATATATCAGTTATACCGGTGACATGGACCTTAATATTATTATAAGGACATTTATTATCAAAGACGGCTGGGCACACATACAGGTTGGTGCAGGTATAGTTGCAGACTCAGACCCTGAGAAGGAATACAAAGAAACGCTTTATAAGGCAGAGGCGCTTTTGAAGACATTGGAGCAGGTGTTATTATAGTTCACCCGAAAATACCCTCCGGCGGGGTAAGAAAACCCCGCCTATCCATTTCTACGAGGATAGGCGGGACATTCTTGTCCCGTTGATTTTCATGTCCCTTTGTGAGCGCCCCGCTCATACCAGTTCACCCGAAAATCCTTTGTGTGAGAATTATTTCATTATCCATTTTCATTTTGCAAATATTATGAGGATGGAGTAAAATGTTTGATTAAGGGCCTGTCATGAAATAACTTGTGCATTTAGTCGTTCAGATTTCGGTCAGGTTTGAGTGCGACCGATTGAGCAAACCTGAAGGCGTAGTTGAATCTACGCTGAGGGGTTGCGATTGAGGAGCACACAAAGATGTGCCGGAAGATGAGATGCATAAATGTATAGGTTATTTTATGACAGACCCTAAGGTGATTTAAATAGGAGGGGTAATCAATGCCTGAAGGACAGAGCAAGTGGGGGCCGGATTTTTTTGATCTGGTAGAGCCGATTAAACTGAAAGATCCGCTGGCGTATATTCTTGGTTCAATGGATGAAGGCGAGGTGTTTGTTTTTAAATATGCTGATGCAGTGAAGCTGGCAGGACATTCATGCCCTGCGGTTTCCGGTGCTTATAAGATAACTGCTTTAGCCCTCAGATCCTTATATGGAGATGAGATACCGGTGAGAGGAGAGATAAAAGTGGCTGTTATGGGTAAGCCGACAGATATGGCTTATGGCCCAATGTCACAGGTTATGTCCCTGATAACAGGCGCGGCCCCGATAACAGGATTCGCAGGCTTGGGACGTAAATACGGGAGGAGAAATCTTCTGATCTTTGATGAAGAGAATTTTAAATATAACACATTTATATTCCAAAGGATGGATAATAAAAAGACAGTAGAAGTAACCTACAATTCCGACCTTGTCCCTGAAGACCCTGAGTTAGGTGAGTATGCATCTCTTGCACTTTCAGGTCAGGCAACAGAGGCAGAGAAAAAAGGATTTCAAAAGGCATGGCAGGCAAAGGTAAGGCGTGTACTGCTGGAAGATAAAAACATCCCTGGCCTCTTTGAGGTTAAAGAGATTACAGGGTATGTGTTTCCGGGCAAGTAAAGCAGAAGTAAGAAGTTAGGAAGGCTGAAGTAAGAAGTTAGATAACCTTCATGAACCGTGGTTTCACAAATGAGAATGAAAACCCCACCCTCACCCGGACCCTCTCCCTGAAGGAGAGGGTACTAAGTTTATGCCCTCCCCTTCAAGGGGAGGGTTAGGGTGGGGATGGGGTTATTTTCATATGAAAATAAGGAGAATATATAATGAGCAATAATGAACAGGGCATCGTACTTGTTGTTGATGATGATCCTTTTGTGCGTGAATCAGCAACATCATTTCTTGGTGAGTGCGGATATAGTGTCATCGCCTGTGAGAGCGCTAAAGAGGCATTGACGAAGCTCGGCAGGGAAAAGATAGAGATTGTGCTGACTGATATAAAAATGCCGGAGGTCACAGGACTTGAACTCCTGGAGAAGATACGTAATTTTGATACGGATTTACCTGTAATCTTAATGACTGCTTATGCTGAGCTGGATATAGCAGTTAATGCCTTAAAAAAAGGGGCCTTTGATTTTATTATAAAGCCGTATAAACCTGAACACCTCCTTTACTCCATTGAAAAAGGCGTAAGATACAGCAAGATACTGGAGATGGAGAAGAATTATAAGCACATGCTGGAGGATACTGTCAGGAAGAGGACAATGGAACTGGCAGAGGCCATGATGCTGGTAAAGAGTATGAGCACTGAACTGGTCCAGCGTCTGACAGTAGTTGCTGAATACAGGGATGAGGACACAGGAACCCACATCAAGAGGATAGGACTATATTCCAGGGAAATAGCCTCGGCATTGCAACTGCCCGAGGACTATCTTGAATCATTATCATTTGCAAGCCCGATGCATGATATTGGTAAGGTAGGCATACCTGACAATATACTTCTTAAACCCGGACCACTGACGCGTGAGGAATTTGAGGTTATGAAGACTCATACTTCTATCGGCCACAGAATATTCGTTGATTCAACCCATCCCACTATTCAGATGGTTGCATCTATTGCCTTGAATCATCATGAGAGATGGGATGGTACCGGTTATCCCCGTGCAATAAAAGGAGAAGATATACCGATTGAAGGAAGGATTGTGATGCTTGCTGATCAATATGATGCCTTGAGGAGTACCCGCCCGTATAAACCTTCATTCAGTCATGATAAGACATTTAATATTATAACAGAGGGAGACGGCAGGACCATGCCAGGACACTTTGACCCTGATATCCTGAATATCTTTAAAACCGTTCACAAAAAGTTTGAAGAGATATTTGATACCCATCAATAGTAAACACCGCCTTTAATCAGCAATTCTCGGTGAAATATCGGGCAAATGCTCTTACAGCGGGGTTAGAAAACCCCGCCTATCGCGATAGGCGGGGTTTTCTTGTCCCGTATTAGCAAGGGAGATATGATTCACCGAGAATTGATGGCCTTTAATACGCCCTTAATCTCCAATTCTTATAATGGAATCATAAAGATAGAGGTTAATCTTTTTAAATAATCCATTAAACGAAAAGGAGGTGAATAGGATGAAGAAGGACAAGGTGAGGGCAACAATTTTCTGGACAAGCATAATCCTCGGACAAGGTGTAGCCGCAATTATCGCATCATATTATTTAATCTAATCTGGTAATCTAACCGGGGTTGAGGGGGCTTAGAAACGGGGAATTAAAATAGTAAGCAGTGAGCTGTAAGCAGTAAGCAGTGAAGGCAGGTTTTATCTGCTAACTGCTAACCGTTTACTGCTTACTTAAATGGAGCGGGAGACGGGATTTGAACCCGCGACAACCAGCTTGGGAAGCTGGGACTCTACCCCTGAGCTACTCCCGCCCAACCAAATTTAACTTTCGACAAAATATCATAATTGATTATTGTGTGTCAAATGATAAAAGCAGGTAAGAGGTAAGAGGTTATAATCATTTACCCATCACCCATTACCTTTCCTATCCTAAGAATCTTCCTAAAAATCTTCTTGACACAAGTTTTGTAAAAAGAGTATATTAAACGACTTTTTATTGATATTCAAAATAATATTTTACAGGGGTAGAAGTGTCCCCTCTTAATAGGTTTATGAAAATTGCAATTGCCTCTGACCATGGGGGGCTTGAGTTAAAAGAGAGTGTAGCTGCCTTTTTGAGAGAAAAGGGGTTAGAAGTCGAAGATTATGGAGTTGATAATCCGGAATCAGTGGATTATCCTGATTATGGAATTAAAGTGGCAATAGCAGTATCGAATGGGAAAGCAGAAAGAGGCATCCTTGCATGTGGTACAGGCATAGGGATGTCAATAGTTGCAAATAAGTTTCCGCATATCCGCGCTGCATTATGTCATGATGTATTCACTGCAAGAATGAGCAGACTCCACAATGATGCCAATGTCCTTGTATTAGGCGGCCGTACACTTACCAAAGAAATTGCTCTTTCCATGGTAGATGCCTGGTTGACAACCGATTTTGAAGGCGGAAGACATCAGAGAAGATTAGATAAGATAAGTTCATTAGAACAGGGATTATTCAATAATTTAAAAGAAGGTAATAAAGAGGGGTAGTTGATATGACGGACTTAAAAAACTTAGACCCTGATGTTTATGAGGCTATACAGAACGAGATAGCAAGGGAGAATAAAAAGATCGTTCTCATTGCATCGGAAAATATCACAAGCAAGGCCGTGCTTGAGGCACAGGGCTGTGTGATGACCAATAAATATGCCGAAGGTTATCCTCACAGGAGATATTACGGTGGTTGCGAGTTTGTTGATGTTGTAGAAGAGCTTGCAATATCAAGGGCAAAGGCCATATTCGGGGCAGAGCATGTAAATGTCCAGCCTCATGCCGGTACTCAGGCAAATATGGGTGTATATCTTTCTGTACTAAAATATGGTGATACGGTTATGGGGATGAATCTTTCTCACGGCGGTCACCTGAGTCACGGCAGTAAGGTCAATTTCTCCGGTATGTTTTATAAGATTGTAAGTTACGGGGTAAAGCAAGAGACCGGGCTGATTGATTATGATGAGGTAAGAAGGCTCGCCCTTGGAAACCGTCCTAAGATAATCGTTATCGGTGCAAGTGCATATTCAAGGACGCTTGATTTTAAAAGATTCAGTGAGATTGCAAAAGAGGTTGGTGCTTATACACTTGCAGACATTGCACATATAGCCGGACTGGTTGCCGCAGGGGTACATCCGTCTCCTTTTCCATACTGTGACTTTGTAACTACTACTACGCACAAAACCCTTAGAGGGCCGCGCGGCGGCATGATTATGTGTAAGGCTGAATTTGCAAAGGCGATTGATAAGGCTATATTCCCAGGAATACAGGGAGGGCCATTGATGCATGTTATTGCGGCAAAGGCGGTTGCTTTGAAGGAGGCTTTGGCCCCTGAGTTTCGTGAATATCAGGCACAGGTTGTTGCCAATGCAAAACGTCTTGCAGAGGGCCTGCTTGCAAGGGGATATAATATAGTTTCAGGCGGGACTGACAACCATCTTATGCTTGTTGACCTCAGGAATAAAGGTATAACAGGCAAGGACGCAGAAGCAGCCCTTGATGCATCCGGTATAACTGTCAATAAGAATGCCGTTCCTTATGATGACAAACCGCCAATGGTTACGAGTGGAATCAGGGTCGGAACCCCTGGTATAACAACAAGGGGTATGAAGGAAAAAGAGATAGATACAATTGTTGAGTATATAGATAAGGTGCTTAACTCTATTGGAAATGAGGAAGTGTATAAAGAGGTAAGAATGGGGATAGAGGATTTGTGTAACAGATTTTCTGCTTATTAAATTAAAAATTAAAATATGATGAACCCACATGAACCAGAGTTCACAAAGGGCCATGAAAATCAGCGGGACAAGAAAGTCCCGCCTATCCTCTTTAGATATGGATAGGCGGGGTTTTCTTACCCCGCCGGAGAGGACTTTCGGATGAACTGTCATGAGCCGAGGGCTCACAAAGGGCAATGAAAACCCCACCCTCACCCTAACCCTCTCCCTGAGGGAGAGGGGGCTATGTTGATTCCCTCCCCTTCAAGGGGAGGGGTAGGGTGGGGATGGGGTTAT
>JACRGV010000109.1 GCA_016212215.1 Nitrospirota bacterium | reverse complement strand
TCAGGTTTGAGTGCGACCGATTGAGCAAACCCGAAGGCGTAGTTGAATCTACGCTGAGGGGTTGCGATTGAGGAGCACACAAAGATGGCCGGAAGATGAGATGCATAAATGTATAGGTTATTTTATGACAGACCCTAAGGGGCTTTTCAGGAAAGAGGAACTCTTTTCCGGCGGGTATAGTCTCTGGTTTGATTAAATCGTTTGGATAAAGTTTCATAACCCTGCCATACTGGTCTACACTGAAAAGGTTTATGAACGAAGGCTCATTTGCAGTAACCCTGATTACTATTTCATCATTATTCTGAAAGATGGGGGCTTCCACTGCAGACACCTTATCGCCAAGAACTGCACTCCCTTCTGCAATAATGGTTGTGACCTCTCCTATACCAATCAGGTATGAATCAGCAGGATATTTTTTTTCAATATCAGGGTAATGTCCGGCAATGGAAGGAACAGCAGATAAGCATAACAGGAGAAATAATAATACAATGGCTCTCTTCATGCAGGCCATTATATATCTTTGATTTAATGAACACAAATAAACCCGAATAAATCAAGGATTCTAATAATATTTCAACAGGCTTCTACAAATGACTTAAACAGTCTATTCGTATAATAGCTTTCCAGTTCCCTCTCAGGATGCCACTGTACTCCAAGTAAGAATGGATACTCAGGGAGTTCTATTGCCTCAATGACTCCGTCATTGGAAACGGCACTTATAAGTATGTCTTTACCAAGTAATTTAACAGACTGGTGGTGATGGCTGATAATTGAGATTTTTGCTGGGTTGGTCGGGAAAAACCCCATCCCCACCCTGACCCTCCCCTTGAAGGGGAGGGAATTCTTAGTGTTATCCTGCCCCTCTCCCTTCATTCCAACCTGGGGAGGGGGGATAATCCCTAAGATACGATAAAGAAGTGAACCTTCTTTAATCTCTATACTGTGAGGCTGCCTGTGGTTTAAAGGATTTGTTACTTGTGTTGGGATGTCCTGAATCAGGCTGCCTCCCAATGCTACATTTATAAGCTGCATTCCGAGGCAGATTCCGAATACAGGCTTTTTAAGCAGCATAACCTCTTTTAATAGGGCGACCTCAAAGTCTGTTCTTTCATCAGGTGACAGCTCTGTATCAATTAAATGCGGTAACAGTTCTTCGCCATAATAAGATGGTCTTATATCATCACCGCCGCTGAATACAAAGCCGTCAAAAGAACCGGCGATAGATGTTATATTTTCTTTGCCGCTTAATATAGGGAGTATTACTGGAATACCGCCTGCATCCTCAACAGCCTTTGAATAAGCTGATGGAATGGTTATCTGCTGTTTATTTCTGAGTTCTTCTATTGTTGCGGTTATAGCTATAAGAGGTTTCAACGGCAAACAACCCCATCCCCACCCTGACCCTCCCCTTGAAGGGGAGGGAATTGTTACTTATTGTATTCGACTTTTGTAAACTTCATGTTCAAAAGTTTCTTACCCTTTTTTTCCCTTATGGAGATGTCAAAAGGGGTCTGGACATTATCAATAATCCTGAAGTCTCCGTACACTGCCTCCAGAAGTATTTCTCCCTTTTTATCCGGATTTCTTGAGAATACCTCTTTGCGTAAGATTGTTTTATCATCCTTGTCAAGCCACCACCGCCGTAACGGATATGATATTTTGTCATCATGTTTTAACTGAGTCAGGATGTATGAATCCCTGAGTTCTTCTATTAAAAAAGTGGTATCATCATCTTGATTAATGCCATAAAAATCTATCGTCTCCTTAATCATGTCTGGTTCAACAGGGAGTTCCCTACCGGCAAGGGTCTTGAATCCATTTCTGAATTCGTTCAGGTCGCCGCTTATTTCGAGCCTGTTTGAAAGTGATAGGGTGAACTTGTCATCCTGGCTTTGAAAATCAAATAATGAGAATCCATTTGGAGACAGTCCTGCAAGCCTGAAAAATCCCTCTTTGTTATAGGACATATAAGCTCCGATACTTGGGGCTTTAAGTGTAGATGGTATGATGTCTAACTCCGCATTGATTGATTTGACACTATCAGACTTATTCTTCAGTGAATCAATGAAACTGTTATCTGTAATCACCCTGATGGTATCGTAGGATTTAATACTGCCGCAGGAGGCAAGGATAAGCGGAAGAAGGAACAGGATTACGCCGAAAATTAGTTTTCTGCTAAATGTCATACGAAAATCTCCGTAGCTCACCCTCCCCCTAACCCCCTCCCGTCAAGGGAGGGGGAATATAAATAAAAAGTGGGATATAACTTCTTATTTCTAAATTCTTACTTCTGACTTCTTGCTTCTACCTTCAGTCTTCAGCCTTCAGCCTTCTGTCTATCTCATCCAAACAACACATCAATCGCCTTCCTTACCGTCGGTACTCCGATTATCTCTATAGAGTCTATATTTATCTGTCCGGCGTTCCTCTCAGGCATAACGCATCGTTTGAATCCTAATTTTGCCGCATCCTTTACCCTTAGCTCTGCAGAGGTCACGCCTCTGACTTCTCCTGAAAGTCCTACCTCTCCAAAGATTACTGTGTACGGGTCAACAGGGACCTCTCTGAAACTTGATGATAATGTTGCTATCACGCCGAGGTCAACCGCCGGTTCAGACAATTCAAGCCCGCCGACTACATTCACAAATATATCCTGCCCCTGAATATGCAGGCCGACCCTTTTATCAAGCACAGCGACGAGCAATAAGAGCCTGTTATAATCCACGCCAATGACCTCTCTTTTGGGTATTCCGAAGGGTGTGGGCGTAACCAATGCCTGTACCTCTGTCAGGATTGGACGTGTCCCTTCCATGCTTGACACTACAACCGAGCCTGCTGAACCGAATGTCCTCTCTGATAAAAAGAGGCTTGATGGATTGGAGATTTCATTCAGCCCATCTTCCTTCATCTCAAACACGCCAATCTCATGGGTTGAACCAAAACGATTCTTTACTGCCCTTAAAATCCTGCACTGATGTTCCCTGTCCCCTTCAAAGTAAAGGACTGTATCCACAATGTGCTCCAGCACCCTTGGCCCTGCTATTGAACCGTCTTTTGTTACATGCCCGACAATGAAGACAGGTATGGAATTCTTTTTGGCATAATTCATAAGTATGGAGGAGACCTCACGAACCTGGCTTACACTCCCCGGTGCTGATGTTATCTGTCCTGTAAAAACGGTCTGAATGGAATCAACTATGAGTGCATTATATTGGGTCTTCTGTGCAGATGAGAGTATCTCCTCAACAGAGGTCTCAGCAAGGAGATACAGCCCTTTTGATTTAACACCAAGCCTCTCTGCCCGCATCTTAATCTGTGATGGTGATTCTTCACCGGAGACATAGAGCACCCCGCTTCCTGAACCGCCGGTATTAGAAGCCACTCTTTCAGCAACCTGAAGAAGGAGGGTGGACTTGCCGATGCCGGGGTCACCCCCTATTAGCACTACTGAACCGGGGACAATCCCGCCGCCAAGTACCCTGTCAAATTCACCTATACCGGTAATAAATCTCGAAGTTTCATCATATTGGACTTCTTCAATCGGAAGAGGGACAGCCCCGGAAGAAGCAGGTCTGTCTTTATGCGAAACCGGTCTGACACTCTCTTCAACCATTGTGTTCCATTCACCGCAATCAGGACACCGCCCCATCCAACCGGGAGAACTGTAGCCGCAGGACTGACATAAAAAAATACTCTTCTGCTTCAAAAATCTTCCTCTCTGCCCTCAAGGATCTTCTGAACAATATTATTAATCCTGACTTGGTCCTTCCTCACTATATTGATAAACTTTACCCCCATACCCGGAGGATACTCATCCAGATATACCGCCCTGTTCCAGACCACTTTACCTGAAAGTAATGTCTTTTCCTCAAGACCAGGCAGGTGCATCTCAATTGTCAATTCATGGTCAACAGGCAGGGGTTTAAATGTCTCGAGGAATACGCCGCCCGCACTTAGACTGCCTGTGAAGGCATCAATATCCGTCCCATCCGCATCCTTAACCCTGACAGAGAGGGCGATGGACGCCCTCAGAAATTTTCTTTTTTCATTCATCCGAAAATCCCTTCCGGCGGGGTTAGAAAACCCCGCCTATCCAGATATAGATCAAGGATAGGTGGGACATTCTTGTCCCACTCATTTTCATCCCCCTTTGTGAGCGCCCCTCTCATGAAAGTTCACCCGAAGTATTTCAGTCCTTCATTACCCTGAACATAAAGAGGCTTCAAAGAGGCCAAGCTGTTTGATCTCTTCTTCAGTAAATGGGATGGGATATTCGCCGTTAAAACATGCTGTGCAGAATTTATCAGGAGAGGTATCAAGGGCGCTTAACATCCCTTCTATGCTGAGGTAGCTCAGTGTGTCAGCAGTAAGATGTCTGCAAATATCATCTACAGTCATCTTTGATGCAATCAATTCCTTCCTTACAGGTGTATCAATACCATAATAACAAGGAAACTTAACAGGCGGGGATGCGATACGCATGTGCACCTCACGGGCGCCTGCGTCCCTTATCATTGAAACAATTTTGCGGCTGGTAGTACCCCTTACAATAGAATCATCAATCACCACTACCCTCTTGCCGTTTAATATCTCTTTTACAGGGCTTAGCTTAAGCCTGACGCCGAAATTTCTTATCGTCTGCTTGGGTTCTATAAACGTCCTCCCGACGTAATGACTTCTGATAAGTCCGTTATCATACGGAATACCGCTCCCCTCTGCAAATCCAAGTGCAGCAGGCACACCGGAATCCGGGACTGGGATAACAACATCTGCGTCCACATAAGACTCCTTAGCCATAACCATGCCCATCTTCTTACGAACCAGATTCACACTTTCTCCGAACAAACAACTGTCAGGACGCGCAAAGTATATATGCTCAAATACGCACATAGCCTCCTTTGTCCTTTGAAAAGGCATGTAAGAGTTGACCCCGTTTTCATTAATTACAACAATCTCTCCCGGCAATAAGTCCCTCACAAACCTTGCACCGACCAGCCCCAATGTGGTTGTCTCTGATGTCAGGACATAAGCCCCATCAAGCTCCCCGAGCGAAAGCGGGCGGAATCCATAAGAGTCCCTTATACCGATCAATTCCTTGTCAGTAGAAATCAGAAGGGAGTATGCACCTCTTACCCTTTTCAATGCACCTATAACTCTGTCAAGTAGTGTTCGCTCTTTCGACACTGCGATTAGATGCACAATAACCTCGCTGTCTATCGAAGACTGAAAGATAGAACCATACGCCTCAAGCTCACTTCGCAAAAAGCCTGCATTAACAAGGTTTCCGTTGTGTGCAAGGGCCATTGTCCCGAGTGCGTAATTCACAACTATAGGCTGTACATTCTCTATTACGCTTGCCCCGTAAGTGGAATACCTGTTATGACCTATTGCAATGTGGCCTTTAAGTCTGGAAAGGGCAGAACCCTTAAATATCTCTGAAACAAGCCCCATCCCCTTCTCACAGTATATGTTGGTGCCATCAGAGGAAACAATGCCTGAGCCTTCCTGCCCCCTGTGCTGTAATCCGTGAAGCCCAAGGTACACAAGATTAGCTGCCTCAGGATGATTGTATATTCCAAATATGCCGCACATATTAGTTAGTTCTCCATGAATTCAACATCCGAAAATCTCCATAGCCCACCCCCACCCTCCCCCCTCCCTTCAAGGGAGGGGGAATTTTAGGTTGGAAAAGGGAATCTTGTCTTGTCTTACTTCTTACTTCTAACTTCTGACTTCTTCTTTTCATTCTCCAAGATGCGATGGAATCGCCTTTCGCCATGCATCCGACATTTCCTGTACTGTTGTAGTAATCAGTACTTTCGAGTTGTGTTTGATTATAAGCATTGCACCGCCGACTTTACCGATTATCTTGACAGGGACATTCTTTTCTGCTGCCATATCTTTAAGTCGGTCTGCACTTTCCTTTTCAACAGTAATAATAATACGGGACTGTGTCTCTCCAAATAATAAGGCATCGGGCCGTATATCATCATCCAATTCCACTTCCGCACCCTTGTTTTTTCCCTCAGCCGTTATGCAGGATTCAGCAAGGGCTATTGCAAGTCCGCCCTCAGATGTGTCATGTGCTGATTTTATTAACCCTTCTCTTATCCCTGCAAGACACATATCCTGAACCTTCTTCTCCAATTCAAGGTCAAGCTGAGGCGGAACACCCCGTATCTTATAATGTATCTCTTTCAGATACTCACTCATACCGATTTCTTCCCTATTCTCACCGAGAAGTATTATTATATCACCTTCCTTTTTAAAATACTGCGTCATCCGTTTTGAGGCATCTTCAATGATTCCTGCCATACCTATAACCGGTGTTGGATAGATAGAGATATCATTTGTTTCATTATATAAACTCACATTACCGCTGATAACCGGGATATTAAAGCTGCGGCACACAGCAGAGATACCCTCGACTGCCTGCTGAAACTGCCACATTATCTCAGGCTTTTCAGGATTACCAAAATTGAGACAGTCTGTTATTGCCGCGGGTTCACCGCCGCCGCATACAATATTCCTTGCGGCCTCTGCAACCGCTATTGCCGCACCTGTAAAAGGGTCTGCAAAACAGTAGCGGCTGTTGCAATCAGTAGTCATTGCAATAGCCTTGTTTGCCCCCTTAACCCTTATAACTGCTGCATCAGACCCGGGGAGTACAATTGTATCCGTCCTGACTGTATGGTCATACTGTCTGTAGACCCACTCTTTTGATGAGATCGTTGGAGAAGAGAGCAGCTTCAGAAGTACAGCATCTAAATCCGAAGGAACAGGAATATTCTCAACATCAAGGTCACGGACTATCTCAAGATAGGGGGGTGGTGAGACAGGCCTGTTGTATACCGGCGCCTCTTCAGTAAGTGCATCAGCCGGTATATCAGCAACTAAGTTACCCCTTTCAAAGATACGAACTTTTTTCGTATCCGTAACTTCACCTATCGTTACTGCATCCAGATCCCATTTTGTAAATATATTGATAACCTCTGCTTCTTTACCTTTCTCAGTAACAATAAGCATCCTCTCCTGAGACTCAGAAAGCATTATCTCATAAGGTGTCATGCCGGACTCTCTCATCGGCACCCTGTCCATATAAAGGTCAATGCCTGTGCCGGCCCTGCCCGCCATTTCGCATGATGAGCTTGTAAGACCTGCGGCCCCCATATCCTGAATACCGACTATAAGATCCGAATTCATCACCTCAAGACATGCCTCAAGCAATAGTTTTTCTGTAAACGGGTCGCCGACCTGCACAGTAGGACGCTTTGCCTCTGTTGTCTCATCAAATGAATCAGACGCCATTGTTGCACCGTGGATTCCATCCCTGCCGGTTTTAGAACCAACGTATATGATAGGATTGCCGACTCCCTTGGCCACCCCTTTAAATATTCTGTCCTTCTTGACTATCCCGAGTGCAAATACATTCACCAGATTATTCTTGTTATAAATCTCGTCAAAATAAATCTCCCCGCCTATCGTAGGTATGCCCATACAATTGCCGTATCCTGAGATACCGCTTACAACGCCTGAGAAGAGGTGTTTGTTATTGGGAAGTGAAAGCTCACCGAAACGGAGTGAATCAAGTAAGGCAACAGGACGGGCACCCATTGTAAAAATATCCCTCAGGATACCACCGACACCTGTAGCAGCCCCCTGATACGGCTCAATGAATGATGGGTGATTATGGCTCTCCATCTTGAAGACTGCTGCAAGACCGTCTCCTATATCAATGGCCCCGGCATTTTCTCCGGGACCCTGCAGAACCCTTGCACCTGTTGTAGGAAACTTTTTCAGATGGACACGTGAACTCTTATAACTGCAATGTTCACTCCACATGACAGAGAATATACCAAGCTCCAGAAGATTAGGTTCCCTCCCGAGGATTTTCACAATCCTCTGGAACTCTTCCTCAGTAAGCCCGTGTTTTTCGATTAAATCCTTCATGCGGAAAATAACCCCATCCCCACCCTGGCCCTCCCCTTGAAGGGGAGGGAATAATCTTAGCCCACCCTCACCCTAACCCTCTCCCTGAGGGAGAGGGAATTTTCGTTGCTCACCCTCCCCCTGCCCCCCTCCCGTCAAGGGAGGGGGAAATCTTAGGTTACCTAAGGGAGAGGGAAACTTGTCTTGTCTTGTCTTACTTCTTGCTTCTTACTTCTTGCTTCTTACTTCAGCCTATAAGTCTTCAGCCTTTCTTCAACACCTTCTCAAAATAATCCACCATTGACTCAAAAACAGTATACCCGTCCATCCCGCCGAGTATCTTCTCTCCGCATCTTTCAGGATGGGGCATCATTCCGAGTACATTGCCTCTCTCATTGCATATACCTGCGATATTCCCTGCGGCACCATTCGGATTTACATCATCACCAAACCTGCCGTCCGGTCCGGAATACCTGAACACGATCTGATTATTCTTCTGGAGTTTTGTTAATGTCTCCTCATCTGCATAATAGTTACCTTCTGCATGGGCAATGGGCATCTTTATAATCTGATTCTCAAAATAATTAAGCGTGAATGGTGTATTGATATTGTCCACCCTTAGATAGACATCTTTGCATATAAATTTAAGTGACTTGTTTCTTTGCATGGTACCTGGAAGCAGTCCTGCCTCAAGGAGAATCTGAAAGCCATTACAAATACCGAGCACAAGCCCGCCCTTAGCAGCAAATTCTTCTACAGACTTCATCACAGGTGAAAAGTGTGCTATAGCCCCTGCCCTCAGGTAATCGCCATAAGAAAACCCGCCGGGTAGTATCACTACGTCGAGGTCTGAGAGGTCTTTCTCCTTGTGCCAGATAAAGCGGACAGGCTTACCGAGTACATGTTTTATTATATGGTAACAGTCGTGGTCACAGTTAGAACCAGGAAAAACTATTATCCCAAAATTACCGAAATTCCCGAAATTCATGACAGTTGAAAATTATAGCAGGAATTATATGTCAACAGCAAGATAAAATTGACGAGCCATTTCAATTGGGTTAGAATGTCTCAACTACAGTGAATAGTGAATAGTAAATAGTGAATGGTTAATAGTGATAATAATCCATTTACTGTTCACAGTTCACCATTCACCGTTCACTGTTCACCATTAACTAACTCAGAAAGGGGTTATACAATGAAGAGAGTATTTTCAATATTCTTACCGGCATTGCTGATTTGTGTATTTGTAACTACCGCTGTATCAATGGCACAGGAAAGAGAAATGATGAAAAGGAGTGTAGGCCCGGCCGGATTTTATATCTCCATGAAAGATAAAATCGGAATATCAAAGGAACAGGAAGATAAACTGATGACAATAGAAAAGGATGCATTAAAGAAGCTTGAAGAAATTAATGCTTCAGGTTCAAAGGCCCAGCAGGCACTTAATAATATGACTAAGGAAGATGAGATAGACCTCAATAAGGCAAAAGAACTTTTAAAAAATATAGGTTCCTTTGAGATTGATGCAAGATATGTAATGATAGAGACAATGGCGCTTGAGAAAAAGGTTTTAACAAAAGAACAGCGTGATAAGGTAAATACCTTAACTCAGGAAATGACAAAGGGGATGCAGCAGCAACTTCAGCCGCCGGTTAAAAAATAGATTTAAAAAGGAATAATAAAAGCATACTGTAATATAATTTAATATGCATCATGAGCCATGCAATCCCTATCACCGGTACAAGCATTAACCGGACAGGGAGTTTGAGATATTCATGCTGTTCAATAAAACCGGCAATGGGCGGAGAATGCATGTAATAAAAATCCACAAACCTCTTACCGAAAGAATATTTCAGCAGGGTCGTATCTCGGAATTCACGTAAAATCTCAACATACGGAGATAACGGGGAACCGAAGGCAGCAGTGGCAATAAAACAGCCTCCGCTTTGCGGTTTTTTATCGGCAGGCACCGTTCCACCGGTGCTCCCGTCTCCAACAGTATTACTGACATCCGGTACATCTATATTCATCGAAGATGCCGGATCTCCTAATAGTATTAACACATCCAGATTTTCAGGGTTTTTACCAAAACCTGTTACAGCGCTTATCTTTGCATTAGTAGTAGCTGAACCTAATATAAGATTTTTACGCCTGAAAATATTTGTGAAGAATTCTTTGGATAAAGGCACATAATCAGAGGCAAATCCAAAGGCCGTAACTGTCCAGACACCATAAGCCCCCCTATCCAACTCTTTAAGCAGGGATTCTCCAAGAGGCATCTCGAAACCGCCGGTAATACCTTCTGCAGGAAAAGGAAAGATACCATTAAGGCAGTTCAATGCCAGAACAAAGGGATACCTTCCAGGATTACTCAGATTGGCCACATCACCGGATATAAACACAGGTTGTTTTATTGCATACCATTCACTCACGCTTCCGTGTCCGATAAAAGTTATCAGGGAAACCCCTTCATTTATTTTATTAATAATATCTGTTTTCATAGCAGGGTCTTTCTCCCTGTAATAATCTGCATAAAGTTTTACAGACTCAAACCCTGGAGGAATAAAGGTCGAAAGGTCGTCAGCGAGTTTAACAAAAGTCGGGTTTGAATAATCAGGGTCGTATTTAGCATAGCTGTTACCGGAAATAAACAATAACCTGTTTGTCCATTCCATAGGCAGAGGGGTTTCCTGAGCAATAATTTTATTTACTATATTGGATGCCTCCTGACCGGTTTTGGCAGTTATACGCCCTATGAACATATCAGGGAAGATGTCATATTTACCGTCTTTATTCTTTAAAGTGACATACCAGTTATCAGAAGGGATTTCGCCGACCCCGGCAATATTGCTCTGTACCATCTTAACCGGGATAAAGTTTTTATCACCATTAGTCTTCTGGTACCCCCAGTTATCATGGGCATCTAAATTGGCATCTCCAAGCAGAAGGACATACATCGGGGCAGGAGGAGTCCATGAATGATAGGCATAATCAAGGAAGTCCTTAATGGCATTTG
The DNA here is from genome assembly GCA_016212215.1 of Nitrospirota bacterium. Classification (NCBI taxonomy): domain Bacteria; kingdom Pseudomonadati; phylum Nitrospirota; species Nitrospirota bacterium. The sequence continues at coordinate 8,922 of JACRGV010000109.1, read as the reverse complement.
GAGTAACAATACCGTAATTGAATTCCTCATAAACGTCCTTAATATTAACGACCTTAGTCTTCAGTCCCTTACCTTCTCTGTGTAACGCAAGCACCTCGGCAGCATCCATAAAATCTTCATGAGTAATAATAATATAATCCGCCTGATTATCGGTATCTGTTAGTATATGTGTCCCGGCCAATTTAACTGGCGGAATATTTTTATTTCTTGCAGATAATGTTAAAGCAATATAGGCCTTTTTATCCTGTACCTCATCTGAAAAACTGAGCGTCTTATTAGTAGAATCGTATATAGCCCCTGTAATCCTATAGATATTTGAAGGGTCTGTTATGTCGTATATCTCTGCATCACCTGAGGACATATTAGAGATATTATACTTTATTGCACCTGTTGCAGATGGACTGGAAAACCTCAACTCATCCTTATCAGCAGTGTATTTTTTATAGTACTCAATATCAAAATAATTAAGATAAATTGCATCACATATTTTTGTAGAATCGGTCTCACCGATACATGATGCCCCCATACCTTTTACAATGTCCGGAACACCGATACTATTTATCTTAATAACATTCCCTGAAGATTTTAATAGTGATTGATTAAATTTGGTTACCTCATGAGTTAAATCAAGTTGTTTGTTCTCTTCATCCGCCCAAATCCCATCCCAACTTTCATCTCCGGCAAGCTGATCATTCAGAAAAATCTGAACATGGTGGTCAGGATTAACAGCAAAATCATCTGTCCTACCTTGCAAACTATATCTCAGGAGAATATTCCGGTTTGTTGTTGCCTTATTTTTAAGATCAAAAGAGGGAAATGTCCTGACACCTTCCCCTCCGTAAATTTTAGAATCCCAAAACCAGTGGTCCCTTCCATCTCCATCAGGAAGCCCTTCCCAATACCTGGTATCCTGTTCACCGTGATATTTTTCAAGGAACATATCAGCCGGTGTACCATTTACCGGTTTCCCATCCCTGCCCTTAATCCTAATGCGGTCTTGTTCATCACCTGTTGTAAGATAGTAGACATTTGTCTTGGTGTATCTGTATTCATTTGTAAACCTGTGTTCGGAATCCAGCGTCCCGGTTATCCCTGTTCCATAAAAGACTATATAATCCTGAAAGCTGAACTGCCCATGCCCATAATCCGAGACAAAGATCGGAATCTCCTCTCCGCGGTTATTCATTAGTAAGGTTTGTGTTTTAATTGTCGTTAAGAAGGCAACTGCGTCTGCAGAAGTATATCCGGATTTGGTAAGAGCGGCATATAATGTCTCATAACCAATGGTATATATCCCCTCTTTTTCTATCTCTATACGGAAAGTGGGAGAAGAGGCAAAGACACTACTTATTGAGACAAACAGGAAGAAAAATATCAGAATAATTTTAGGATACACCATCTGCATAGAGGCTCTATTCAAGGACAGAAACAGAGGATACCATGTTTTCAAGGGAAATAGGTTCAGTAAGTTTAACATGACCTTCCTGATCCACAATCTCAATACGGTAATAATAGATAGCGTTTTCTGTAATGCTGTGGTCGCTAAAGACATATTCATATACACCGTTTGAATCAAGCACAGGAAGCCTTGAGTCCTGTAATCTTACAAACTTCCTGTCCCTTGAGTCCGCCCTCTGGACAAAGAAGCCCTTTGCCTTTCCGGAATACTGCCAGCGGAGACAGGCTGTACCATCTTTAACAGAACCGGAAATAGAAGGATTGACCTCCTGCTGTATGTTTTGAAGTTTCCTTGAACTGAACTCGTTCCCAAATCCGTCATTCATACTAAAACTCATGTCATCGTTTACAGGAGAATCCGTACCGTAAGATTTATAGAATGTATCATCCGGAAAACTCTCCGGCGGGGTTGGAAAACCCCGCCTATCCATGTGTATTTTTGGGGGAACCCGTCTATCCATGGCTAAATTGAGGATAGGCGGGACATTCTTGTCCCGCTGATTTTCACCTGAAAATACCCCCCCATGCCCCATCTTGTTAAGGGGGGGATTTTCATTGCCATTTGTGAGTGCCCCGCTCATGGACGTTTCATCTGAATTTCTCCTAAGCACACCCTCACCCCCTGATAAATTCATAGGGAATAAGCTCTGCCCCCCTCCTGTTGTTTCAATTTGGGAAATTGGAATAAGCTTTGCACCCTCTCCCCTTGCGGGCGAGGAAGTAGTAGTTGAAGTTACATTAATATTGCCGAAACCTGATACCTTATTCTTCTTTTTGTCATATGATTTATCAGGGGATTTATCAGCAGGAGCTTGGTTTTGTTGAATCTGATTAATGCTGACTTTTGAATCCTGCGTTATTACACTGCCGTAACCGCCTGCATTCGAAGTATTAAAGGCCATCTTGTTATATGAGTCTGCGCCCATGTAAACACCTGCAGATGTGGATGGTTCTCCAACTACCACAAACGGAGAGAAACTCAGGGTAACACCGCATACCTTATTGGCTGCAATATTAGGATAACCCGCGGACGTTATGTCGTCCCACAGGGTACCGTTCCAATGGAAAAGACGTATTGAACCCTCAGGGATTGACCTTGCGGCAAAGGCCAGCTCATTATAGGTTATGCAGACAGTAACAGGCATTCCATTAAAGTTTGATGTTGTAAATATTTCATAATAGGTCTGTGTTGAAGGTAGCCTGAAACCTGATGGAACAACCGGCCCTGAAGTGCCTGTATTCACTGATGTAGTTCCAGTGGTTAATACTTCAGCGAATATTAAGTTTACAGATGAATCCGCTGATACCTGAACATTCAGGCCCGGTATTGTATTATCGTCTATTAAGCTATTACAGTTATTGTCTTTACCATCAACAACTTCAGGTGCATTAGGATATATTGAAGCATCACTATTATTACAATCACCGGCTAAGGTCGTAAAACCATCTCCGTCATTATCAAACCCTTCATCAATAGTTCCATTACAATTATTATCCGTACCATCAAGTATTTCCAATGCCCCAGGATTGATTAAAGGGTCATTGTCATTACAATCAACAATATTCAGGTAACCGTCATTATCAGCATCAGTTGTATTCAAGACAAGGATATTAACGGAATCAACAGTATTCAGGCTCCCGTCACTCACTGTAAGCTGGAATGTCAGGGTATCGTCTAAAGTAACTATCGGTGCTGTAAATGCGGAAGCTGCCGTATTAGCCGGATTAATTGTAACAGGTGTACCGCCTGTCTGTACCCAATTATAAGTAACAGTATCACCGTCAGCATCCGAGCCTGTTCCCTGTAAGGTAACATTAGCCCCTTCTATTACACTCTGATCAATACCAGCAAAGGCAGACGGCGCCTGATTAACATTGTTTACAGTTATAGTCACAACCTCACTGCTGTTCAGTGTCCCGTCGGTTACTCTGAAAGTCACATTGTAACTTCCGGACTGGGTGTACGAAGGCGTCCAGTTAAACACCCTTGTAGCAGTGTTAAACGCTGCCCCGGCAGGTAAACCGGTTGCTGAGTAGGTTAGCGGGTCACCATCAGGGTCATTGGCGCTTATAGTAAAATTCAGATTAACATTCTCATTAACGCTCTTTGCACCTATCGCAGTTAATACAGGAGAACGATTCACATTAGTAACTGAAATAGTCACAACCTCACTATCACTCAAAGAACCATCACTCACTGTAAATGTAATATTGTAACTTCCGGCCTGATTGTATGCAGGAGTCCAGTCAAATACCCTTGTTGATGAATTAAAGGTCGCACCGGATGGTAAACCGGCTACTGAATAGGTTAGCGGGTCTGTATCAGGGTCACTTCCGCTGATGGTAAAGTTAAGGTTACTCCCCTCGCTTATACTCTTTGCACCGATAATATTAAGGACAGGCGGCCTGTTTGCATTGGATACTGTGATTGAGATTGTCTCACTTGAAGTAAGACTCCCGTCACTTGCAGTAAATGTCATGCTGTAGGTCCCTGAATCTGTATATCCGGGAGTGCCGCTGAACACGCCTGTAGTTGTATTGAATGTTGCCCATGACGGGGCGGCTGTTGAAGAAAGTGTCACGATACTACCGTCAGGGTCGGACGCAGTTACAGTAAACTGTAAAAGGTCATTCTCTGTAACACTCTTATTGCCGACCGGATTTAACACAGGGGCCTGATTAACATCGGCTACAGTAATTGTTACAACCTCAGAACTGCTCAATGAACCATCGCTGACTGTAAATGTCACATTGTAACTGCCGGACTGACTGTATGTCGGCGTCCAGTTAAACGTGGAGGTATTGAATGTAGCACCTGTTGGTAAACCGGTTGCTGAATATGTTAGCGGGTCACCGTCAGGGTCACTGCCGCTTATTGTAAAGTTCAGATTAACATTCTCATTAACGCTCTTTGCACCAATCGTGTTCAATACAGGAGAACGGTTCACATTTGTTACAGTAATAGTTATGGTCTCGGATGTTGATAGAGTCCCGTCACCTGCTGTAAAAGTTACTGTATAAGAACCTGAGTCTGTATATCCCGGCGTGCCGCTGAATACGCCTGTTGTTGTATTAAAACCTGCCCAGGCCGGAACACCTGTTGCAGAAAGTATTGTAACATCACCATCCGGGTCTGAGGCTGTAACTGTAAACTGCAACAGCACGGTTTCAGTGGTGCTCTTGTTTCCTATTGGATTTAGTACAGGGGCACGGTCGGCATTATTAACAGTAACAGTTACAACCTCACTTGCACTTAATGACCCATCACTTATTGTAAACGTCACATTATAACTGCCGGACTGGCTGTATGTAGGTGTCCAGTCAAATACCCTTGTAGTTGTATTAAATGTTGCACCTGCAGGAATGCCTGTTGCTGAGTATGTAATCACATCACCGTCAGGGTCACTGCCGCTTACTGTAAAGTTCAGATTGATATTCTCAGTCGCACTCTTAGCGCCTATTGCATTTAAGACAGGGGCACGATTCACATTACCTACAGTTATATTCACTACCTCACTTGCATTTAATGAACCATCACTAATTGTGAACGTCACATTGTAACTACCGGACTGACTGTAAGACGGCGTCCAGTTAAACACACCTGTTGATATATTAAACGCCGCACCTGATGGTAAGCCTGTTGCCGACAATGTAATCGTATCGCCGTCAGGGTCACTGCCGCTTACTGTAAAGTTCAGACTAACATTCTCATTAACACCCTTTGCACCTATTGCATTCAACACAGGTGAACGGTTCACATTACTCACCGTAATAGTCACAACCTCTGTTGATGTCAGGAAGCCGTCACTTACTGTAAATGTCACGTTATAACTGCCTGACTGACTGTATGCAGGTGTCCAGTCAAATACCCTTGTAGAAGTATTGAATGTAGCACCTGAAGGCAGGCCGCTTGCTGAGTAGGTTAATGCATCACCATCAGGGTCGCTCCCGCTTATTGTAAAGTTAAGATTGACATTCTCAGTCACACCCTTTGCACCTATAGAATTTAATACAGGGGCACGGTTCACATTATTAACCGTTATAGTAACTACCTCTGTTGCACTTAATGACCCATCGCTTATTGTGAATGTCACATTGTAACTGCCGGACTGACTGTATGACGGTGTCCAGTCAAATACATGTGTGACCGTGTTAAACGAGGCCCCGGCAGGTAAACCTGTTGCAGAATAAGATACCGGGTCACCATCCGGGTCACTCCCGCTCACAGTAAAATTCAGATTGCTCCCTTCATTTGCGCTCTTAGAACCTATTGTATTGAGGGTAGGTGACTGATTGGTGTTCGAGACTGTAATTGTTACTACCTCACTGGATGTGAGGCTGCCGTCACTGACTGTAAATGTTACGGGATATGTGCCTGAGCTTCCGAATCCCGGTGTACCGCTGAATAAACCTGTAGAGGTATTAAATGTCCCCCATGCAGGAACACCTGTTGCTGAAAGCGTCAAAGTATCTCCGTCAGGGTCAGACGCAGTAACAGTAAATTGTAAGAGATTACCCTCGGCTATTGACTTACTCCCTATCGGATTTAAGATAGGGGTTTGATTGACATTATTTACCGTGATAGTTACAACCTCACTTGAACTCAATGAACCGTCGCTGACAGTGAATGTCACGTTATAACTGCCGGACTGACTGTATGCAGGTGTCCAGTCAAATACCCTTGTTGTTGTATTAAATGCTGCACCTGCAGGTAAACCTGTTGCTGAATATGTAATTGCATCACCGTCGGCGTCACTGCCGCTTATTGTAAAGTTAAGATTAACATTCTCATTCACACCCTTTGCGCCGATTGCATTCAATACAGGAGAGCGGTTCACATTACTTACAGTTATAGTAACAACCTCACTTACATTCAAAGAACCATCGCTTATTGTGAAGGTCACGTTATAGCTGCCGGACTGGCTGTATGCAGGGGTCCAGTCAAACACACCTGTTGTTGTATTAAATGTTGCTCCGGCAGGTAAGCCTGTTGCCGACAATGTAATCGCATCACCATCAGGGTCACTCCCGCTTACTGTAAAGTTAAGATTAATATTCTCATTTACACCCTTAGCGCCTATCGCATTCAGTACAGGTGAACGGTTCACATTACTAACCGTTATAGTAACTACTTCTGTTGATGTCAGCAAACCGTCACTTACAGTGAAGGTCACGTTATAACTGCCGGACTGGCTGTATGCAGGGGTCCAGTCAAATACCCTTGTTGTTGTATTAAACGTTGCGCCGGAAGGTAAGCCGGTTGCTGAGTAAGTAATTGTATCACCATCAGGGTCACTGCCGCTTATTGTAAAGTTAAGATTAACATTCTCATTAACACCCTTTGCGCCGATTGCATTCAATACAGGAGAGCGGTTCACATTACTAACTGTTATTGTAACAACCTCACTTGTGCTTAATAAACCATCACTCACTGAGAATGTCACATTATAACTGCCGGACTGGCTGTATGACGGCGTCCAGTCAAATATCTTTGTGGTTGTATTGAATGTCGCACCGGAAGGCACACCGGTTGCTGAAAATGTTATTGAATCACCGTTCGGGTCACTGCCGCTGATTGTAAAATTAAGATTACTGTTTTCATTTACACCCTTTGCACCTATTGAATCAAGAACAGGAGGAAGATTAGTATTTGCCACTGTAATAGTTACAACCTCATTAGATGACAGACTCCCGTCACTTGCCGTAAAAGTCACTGTGTATATCCCTGAACTGCCTATCCCTGGGGTGCCGCTGAATACCCCTGTTGTTGTATTAAAGCCTGCCCAGGCCGGAACATTTGAAGCCGATAGTGTTACCACCTCACCGTCAGGGTCAGACGCAGTAACTGTAAACTGTAAAAGATTGCCCTCAGCAATTGACTTACTGCCGATAGGATTCAATACCGGGGCACGGTTTACATTAGTTACTGTTATGGTCACTACCTCGTTTACACTCAATGAACCGTCACTTACTGTGAATGTCACATTGTAACTGCCGGACTGACTGTATGAAGGTGTCCAGTCAAACACACCTGTAATGGTATTAAACGAAGCGCCGGTAGGTAAGCCGGATGCTGATAATATAATTGCATCCCCGTCAGGGTCACTGCCGCTTACTGTAAAGTTCAGATTGATCCCCTCATTAACAGCCTTCGCGCCAATAGCATTTAATACAGGGGAACGATTAACATTGCTAACTGTAATAGTCACAACCTCATTAGCACTTAATGAACCGTCGCTTATTGTGAATGTCACATTGTAACTGCCGGACTGACTGTATGACGGCGTCCAGTCAAAAACCCTTGTGGATGTATTGAATGTAGCGCCTGTCGGTAAGCCGTTTGCTGAATAAGTAACTGTATCACCATCAGCGTCACTACCGCTTATCGTAAAGTTAAGATTAACATTCTCATTAACAGACTTCGCACCTATAGCATTTAATACAGGTGAACGATTAACATTACTGACTGTAATGGTCACAACCTCATTAGCACTTAATGAACCATCGCTTATTGTGAATGTCACATTGTAACTGCCGGATTGACTGTATGACGGTGTCCAGTCAAAAACCCTTGTGGATGTATTGAATGTAGCGCCTGTCGGTAAGCCTGTTGCTGAGTAGGTAACCGCATCACCATCAGGGTCACTCCCGCTTACTGTAAAGTTAAGATTAATATTCTCATTTACACCCTTAGCGCCTATCGCATTTAACACAGGTACACGGTTCACATTACTTACCGTCATGGCAACAATCTCGCTCGCACTCAATGAACCGTCACTCACTGTGAAGGTTACATTGTAACTTCCAGACTGGGTATAATCAGGTGCCCAGTTAAACAAACCGGTTGTTGTATTGAATGCGGCTCCAACCGGTAATCCTGTTGCTGAATAGGTAAGTGCATCACCATCAGGGTCACTACCGCTCACGGTAAAGTTAAGATTGCTCCCTTCATTAACTGCCTTTGCACCTATCGCATTTAATACCGGCGAACGATTAACATTACTAACGGAGATAGTCACAACCTCGCTTGCACTCAACGAACCATCACTTATTGTGAATGTCACATTATAACTGCCGGACTGGCTGTATGTCGGCGTCCAGTCAAACACCCTGGTTGATGTATTGAATGTTGCTCCTGTCGGTAAACCTGTTGCTGAGTAGGTAACTGCATCACCATCAGGGTCACTGCCGCTTATGATAAAGTTAAGATTAACATTCTCATTTACTGCCTTAGCGCCTATCGCATTTAATACCGGCGAACGATTAACATTACTAACGGTGATAGTCACAACCTCGCTTGCACTCAACGAACCGTCACTCACAGTGAATGTCACATTATAACTGCCGGAATCAGTATAGCCTGGGGTTCCGCTGAATAAACCGGTTGTTGTGTTAAAGCCTGCCCATGCCGGAACTCCTGTTGCAGAGAGCGTAATTGCATCACCATCAGGGTCAGATGCACTC
>JACRGV010000108.1 GCA_016212215.1 Nitrospirota bacterium | reverse complement strand
TGAGATAAGGATGAGATGGTATTTTACAGGTATAAGAAATCTGTCATGATAATGAAATGGCAAAGAAACGGCTATTATTGAACAAATACAAGTTTCCCTGATTTCGTCCAAGAGCCATAATTAAGGGGATATTTGGAGTTAAATAATATTCCCTTCCCCTTGACGGGGGGGTTAGGGTGGGGGTGATTCTATGGGGGATAAGGTAACAACATTGGGGAAAGCCCTCAGGAAAAGACCTACAGATGCGGAACAATTGCTATGGAGTCACTTGAGGATGAAACAGATAGCAGGATTAAAATTCAGGAGGCAACAGCCCATAGATAAGTACATAGTTGATTTTGTATGCTTTGAAAACCGCATTATTATTGAAGTGGATGGCGGACAGCATGCGGTAGAAAAGAATAAGGATATAGAAAGGGAGGCATACCTTCAACTATTTGGGTTTAAGATTATAAGGTTCTGGAATAATGAGGTCTTACAAAATACAAATGAAGTTTTAGCGGCAATAAGGGAGAACTGTTTATATCACCCTCCCCTTAATCCCCTCCCGTCAAGGGAGGGGAAATAAAAACAGTGTTTCATTACGGGTTTTGGGATTAGGCGTATCTCCGTCTAAAAATAATAACTTGAATGTTAAATGAGACATAAATCACCCACTCACTTTGGAGAAGACCCTAAATTAAAAAAGTCCGGTTTTAATTTTTAAGGAGTCCGGTTTTAATTTTTAACTAACATGAAGTTTTATATCGCCGACAAAGAAGACCCCGTTATCCAGACTTATGCAAAAATTTTTATCAGTGTTCGGCGGCAGGGTCACTACAGAAAAAGAAACAGCCGGAACTGTCAGCAAAGAGCCGGTAGTAGCAAAGATAGGCCAAGAGGCAGGCCAGAGACCATTACAACCGCGCCCTCGAAGCCCAACGCCGCGGCGACTGGGCACTATATGGCGAGGAGATAAGAAAACTGGGGGAGTTGCTGAGAGGGGCAAAGTGACAATTCCTTAATTATGTGTGTAAAGTCAAATCTTCAAGTGTCACTTTTTTAAAAACGTCCTTACTGCCGAATCGTTTTACAGCATCAAGAATTTCGATACCTGCAATCTTTCCATCCGCATCGTAGTCAACTGCAATGCCTTCTGCAACATGATTTGTTGTTACTGTTGTTTCTATAAAACGAATATACAATGCATCCACTTCTGAATCGTATGTTATCCTCATATCAACCTCCTTCTCTTAAAAGAAATATGCATAGACTGTAATTACAACAATTTCGGTATCTTCCTCTACAAATAATGGTATTGATACGATAGCAAATCAAGATTTGTTTGTAAATCTATTGATAAAGCTATCTTCAGTGAAATACGAAGATACTTTCAAATAGGATTGAAGCCGGGTATTATACCGTATATCGTTTTCTCAGAGCATCATTCAGCTTTCAAGAAAAGCAATCAAGCGGGCAAATCCGAAATTAAATGAGAGAGAATTAATTGGGATATCCTAATGGTAGATTTACAGCGTTCAACAAATGTATGCGGTTCAAATTCACAATATGTTTGAAATTCCAACTCACCAAAACATCTACCATTTCACAGCTTAAACTGTTCTACAAGACTATGAAGATTATTAGCCTGTTCTTTTAAATGCTTTGCTGATCCTGAAGCTTGAGTTGCACCACTTGCTGTATCCCTGCTTACTCTTGCTATATCCTCTATATTTGAGCTGATTTCCTCAGTGGCTGCAGACTGTTCCTCTGTAGCTGTTGCTATCTGAGCTATCATATCCGTAACATTCTGAACCAGAGAAACTATCTGCTTTAAAGATTCACCTGCACTGCTTGAAAACTCTACACCCTCCTTAACCTCTTTATTCCACTCATCCATTGCTGACACAGCATCCAATGTATCTTTCTGTATCTTGCTTATTCTATCAGCAATCTCTTTCGTTGCCTGTGTTGTCCTTTCAGCAAGTTTCTTTACCTCATTAGATACAACAGCAAACCCCATCCCCTGTTCTCCTGCACGGGCCGCCTCAATAGCTGCATTCAATGCAAGCAGATTTGTCTGGTCTGCTATGTCATCAATAACAGCTACAATCTCCCCTATATGAGTGGAGGTCTTGCCAAGTTCTTTAATCGTTTTTGCAGAGATCTCCACAGAATTTGCAATTCTAATCATACTCTCTAAACTCGATTGGACAACCTTGCTGCCTGCAACTGCTGATTCCTTTGCCCTTGATGCTGAACCAGAGGCGTCAGCAGAATTTTTTGCAACTTCTAAAACTGTTGACGACATCTCTCCCACTGCGGTAACGACATGTGTAATCTGTGATGTCTGTTTCTCTGCACCGGAACTTGAAGAATTGGTAAGATTAAAAATGTCATCTGAAGCGATTGCAACCTCACCTGCACTCTCCTTCACCTTTCCTATCGTCTCCCTTAAATTGTTTCTCATTCTGTTCAGAGATTTGCCGAGGGTTCCAACCTCATCCTCTGTCTTTATCTCGAGCTCATGAACTGAGAGATTCCCCTCTGCAATATTTTCTGCCATCTCCAATGTCTCCTGGATAGGTTTGACAATCATTCTGGATATTATAAGCATAACAATAAATGTAAGAATCAGGGCAACAACTATAGTAATAAATATCGAAAACAACAATGCCCTGCGGATTGTCTTATTTACAGTGGACTTATCAAATCCAAGGGCAACTTCACCTAAAGCAGACGCTGAACCGGCTTTATCACTGGATACATTACCCCCATCAGGATTAGATTTGTTTGCAGCCTGCTTCACAGGAATCCGTATCTCATATCCTGCCCCTTCCTTAGTGCTTACCTCCCGCTCAGAATATTTACCGAATAATTTTCCTGTTTCTCTACCCTCCGGAAGCAGGAAGTCTTTATCTCCAAAACGATTTGCCTGAGTAACTACTTTTCCATTATGGATCAAGAAAACATAGACAATATCCTTCCTTGCAATCATTGCATCTAATGGCATATTTAATGTAGAAATAATCTCCGGAGTAAACTCATCTCCAAAGGATAGGGCGACTGAAAGCGGTCCTGCGATTACATCGGATAGATTCTCTCCAAGGTCCACTATCCTCTCTTTAAATTCTCTGTTAACACCCTTATTGAAAGATATAGCATTGTAAACAATAAGTGCTAAACTTACTGCAACAATACTTGCTAAAACGATCAGTCCACATTTTTTTCCTATAGGCAAATCCTGCAGCTTTTTCATAATATACCTCTTTATAAACCTATTTTATAAGTACTACTCTTTTAGCAAACCTTTATAAAGCCTGCCTCAACGTGCTGAAATCTTCTTAATTCCACCTTCATTGCCGCTTAAATCACCTTCCCAGACATAGCCGATGCCTCCATCATTTTCTGAGACATATTTAATCATGTCCTTTGACGAACCCACAATCTGAGGGGCAGACCCGCCTTCAGCAAAGACCTTTTTTACCCAGTGATTTTTATAGGCATTAGCATCCATGCCTACAAACTTTCCAAGATATTCATCAAATAGCCCTTTATCTTTCTGATTTGCAGGTTGTATCTTTGTTTTTCCTTCAAATTTTATCTTCCCTGTATAAATATCCCTGACCTTATCCATAGATATGTTATTTCCTAATGGTGAATTTGCATTAACGATAATCGCTATTTTCCCCTCACCTGCCTGAATATAACTGCTTAAGAATAATACCGCCAAGATTGCAAAAAGAAGCTTTTTCATATTTGTTCTCCTTTAAAAGGTAAATGCCCACTGAAATCCGTATACTGTATATGTATTATTATCCTTTGTTTCACTCATACCCTCTATCTTAATAGAACTTTCCGCTGTAAGGGAATATCTTATACCCAAAGTAGTTCTCTTGAGATCTTCTAATTCTAATACTGTAGTAAAAGGGTCTTTAGCATCAGGATTTAATTCTTCATAACGAATGTATGGGCGGTATTTTTCATTATAATCGTACGCCGCCTGAACAAAATATCCATTTGATGTATATTCTTTTGCCGGGTTCACAAGGCTATCTTTATCTTTCAAAGAGTAATACTCTGCTATGAACTGAACCGGTGGGGTATCATAATACATATTATATCCCACTATCTGCTGGTCTAAGGATACGGCAGCATTGCAATCTGCCTGAACAGTTACATTATCCGATGCTACTACTGCAGAACAGCTTGCATAGCGGTTAAGTTCGTGTGAGAGATATGAAATTCCAAAACCGGCGCCATTCAATAATTTTGGCTCAAGGGTCAAGCTTCCTATTAATGTTTTATTTGAGTTGTCATCAGATGTCATAGCAATCTTAAGCTCCGGATCGCGGTCAGCAAACTTATGCCCGTTACTAACGGCTAAATTATATTTTAATGTACCAATGGTGTTGTTTATATTTCCCCTCGCCCATAACCCAACCTGATGCCCTGGAACAAGGCCGCCGCCATCTTCAAATTCCAGCACCTGAGGCCTTAGAATGGGGGAATCAAGTTGACGGCCGTGATGATAAATATTCGCATAATAACCTACAGGTGTATGAAATCTGCCTATACGAAGGGACAATGAATCACTAAAGGCATATCCAACCTCTATCCGCTCGACATCAACTATCATATCACCACCGGGGGCCTCAAATACCACTTCTGACAGGACATCCAGTCTGTCAGATAGATTATGTGCTGCAAAAAAATCAACGCCACCCATCATAAACGATCCATTTTTCATGGTATCACCTGCCTTATCAGAAGATGAGGCTTGATAAGTCATGTCTGCAAATCCATTGAGTTCAAAACCATAAACCGAATTTACAGTTACGGGAATAAAAGCAGCCATCAGCACTAAGAATCCTACAAATCTCTTCATCATAATTAATTCCTCCTTAATAATTAAATCCAAAATCAAATTAACGTGAATAGCATCGTATTAATCAAAAAATAACTTTAAGAATTTCCCCCAAATCTGCTTGATTTCATTAAAAATACCAGAATTGCGGTATCAATTTACTGCGTAATCACATATTCATCTTCTCGTTCGACTAATGCGCCAAGGTTGAGTACAATGGCATTCTAATGTATGATATAATTTCCCCGGCATGAAAAATATCAGGGTTTGGGATTTACCTACACGTCTTTTTCACTGGCTTCTTGTATTGGCTTATGCCGGTGTATTTTATACCTCCTATAGTGAGTGGCTTCTTGAATACCATACCGCAGCCGGTTATACAGCGCTTGGTCTCGTTATCTTCCGTATCCTCTGGGGCTTTGCGGGAAATCGTTATGCAAGATTTTCAGGGTTTATTAAAGGGTGGAGAGAGGTTAAGACATTTCTGAAGGAAACTATAAAATTAAATCCACCGAGGCATTTAGGGCATAATCCCGCAGTGGGCTGGGCTGTGATGTTCATGCTCCTTGCAACTGCCGTCATAACCACAACCGGTATTATTGTATTCAGTGGTGAAGAAAACAGGGGTTTGTGGGCCGGGGTATTTATTTTTCAAACTGCTGAGTATGCCAGGTCAATCCACATATATCTGGCTTATGGAATGGTGGTTATGATAGTGGGTCATATATGTGCAGCGCTTTTCCATGATTTTATCTTGCGGGAAAATATAATCCTCTCCATGATAACAGGCACAAAAGAGGATAATGAATCATGGAGTGAAAGGGTATCGCATTTTCATTATGGTGAAGGCCGGTCATTAGCAAGGCTTCTCGTATTGATATTAGTCACGATACTCGGCGGAATCGGATTAGTATATCTGCCGCCTCAGGGTGGAACGGATTTCTCAAAGATGAAGCCGCCTAAGGTTATTGATGAAAAGGGGTTTGCCGTTTCCGTAGAAATTAATAATACATGGAAGGATGAATGTGCATCTTCCTGTCACAGTGCCTTCTATCCGTCACTGCTCCCCGCAAGGTCATGGGAAAAGATTTTATCCAGGCAAGCTGACCACTACGGGGATAATGTGACGCTTGATGAAAATAGCCGTAAAGAGATACTTAATTTTCTGCTGAAATCTTCAGCAGAACACTCCACTACAGAATCTTCTAAAAAAATGCTATATTCTATCCATGCAAATGAAGTCCCTGATAAGGTGACTGATGTACCATACTGGAAATATAAACATAACGGTATTGGTGAAGATGTATATAAAAGGAAGGCAATTATGAGTAAGAGTAACTGTATTGCATGTCATCCGGGGGCAGAGGTCGGCTCTTTTGAGGATGAGGATATCAAGATACCGGAATAATTAAACGGAAAAATATTAAGGAGAAGTAATAATGCGAAAAAGATTCTATGTCATGATTTTTTCACTTGGTCTTATTTTTTTAATTGCTGAGGTTCTATATGCAGCCCAGAATCTTAATCCCCAGATGAAGTCTCTAATGGACACATTCCTTACGGGGGCACATAAACAGGATTCAGGGATAAAAGGATTCAGTGCAGAAGACGGCAGGAAACTTTTTAATTCCAAGAGGATGCCCTCTGTTAAGAAAGAAGAGAGGTCATGCACTACCTGCCACACTGCCAATCCTGCAAATCAGGGGAAGACACAGGTCGGCAAGGTTATAGAGCCGATGGCCGTATCAGTAAACAAGGAACGCTTTACTGATCCTAAGAAGGTAGAGAAATGGTTTAAGAGAAACTGTGAATGGGTTTTGGAGAGGGAATGTACTCCAAAAGAGAAGGGAGATTTTGTAACATATATGATGTCATTATAATCAGTGGGTGATTTCAATCAAACCCGAAAGGAGACAAATATGAGAATGAAAAAAATTATAATCTCAATAGCAGCAGGATGCTTCTTTTTATCAGGCATGATAACAGTGAGTAAGGTCTATGCAGCAGATGAAAGAGGAGAAAGGCATGAACGGGGAGAACGTTATGAGAGGGAGGGGGCTTATAATGTTCCCGGAAGCCCTTTATATAAACAGGAATGTTCATCCTGTCATTTCCTGTATCTTCCCGGTCTTCTTCCTTCACGTTCATGGCAGGAGATAATAAAAAACAATGACAAGCATTTTGGGGAAAACCTTTCTCTTGAGGATAAGGACAGGGAGGAGATACTTTCGTACCTGACCAAGTACTCTGCTGAGAATGTAAACACTGAATGGTCTAAAAGGATTCTGAAAAGTATCGGCTCAGGAACACCGGCGAGGATAACAGAGATACCATATATTACATTAAGACATCGTAATATCCGGACTGAGTTATTCAAACGGCCCTCAGTCGGCAGTTTCTCAAACTGCGGTGCATGTCATCCCGGAGGTGCAAATGGAGATTTTGAAGAAGACCGTGTCAGGATACCAAAATAATAAACTGTCAGCCAAATGAGCAGTATCCTTACTTCGTATCTCAATATATTAGAGCAGGAATTCCCCGGCTATGAAACCAGACCTCAGCAGGTTGAGATGGCCGGCTATGTCTATGATTGCCTCAAGAACAAAGAGAGCCTTCTTATCGAGGCGGGAACCGGAGTAGGGAAGTCCTTCGGCTATCTTATTCCTGCAATCCTGTCAAAGGAAAAGACTGTTGTATCCACAGCCTCTATAGCCCTGCAGGACCAGCTTGTGAACAAGGACCTTGTTACCTTAAAGAATATTCTCCCTCAGGAATTTTCGTTCGGCATCTTAAAGGGGAAGAATAATTATCTCTGCATAAAAAGAGACAGGGAGTTTGTATTTAGCGGTGAGTTATATGATAAGTTCAGGGACTGGGCATCCAACACAATCACAGGTGATAAGGATGAACTCTCATTCGTGCCGGATTTCTGGTCTAAAGTAGGAGGGGATTCGGATGATTGCAGCGGCAAGGAGTGTCCCTTCTACAACGACTGTTTCTATTACAGGCACTACAGACAACTCCATAATGTTGACATACTGATAACAAACCACTATCTGCTCATGTACGACATGCTTTCAGAATTCAATGTACTGCCGTTTCATGACCAGTTGATCATTGACGAGGCACATCAGATTGAGAATGTTATTTCCAATGTTTTGGGTACTACTTTAAGCAGGTCACGTTTCCTATGGCTCTTCTATCGTCTCAAGGGCTTTAAGATTGCCATTGACCACCTGTTTGATCCGATAGACACCTTCTTTAAGAAGAGCAGTAAAAAATGGGAAGATGGAACTTCTTCTCAGGTTTCGCAGGCTTCCGGGGCAATTCATCCTATACCTGATGGCTTAATCAACTCCCTGAAAGAATTCCGGACAGTGGTGTCCCTTAATAAGATAATAGGCAGACTGAAGGACTGTAAGGATGCGGCTGTTGAAGAAGAAGAGAATGACAGGGCAGAGACAACCATAAATTATGTAAAGTCCCTCAGCCGCGACATTGACGATTTTATTGATCAGGATGATAAAGATAAGGTTTATTATCTTGGATGGAACAGGGATTATCTTGAGTTGAAGAGCAATATCGTTGAATCAGGCCGCCCATTTGCAGGGCTTGTCAGTTGTTATAACAGCATAATCATGACATCAGCTACTCTGACTGCCGGAGGAAATTTTGATTACCTGAAGAAAAGGCTCGGCATAACTGAGTTTGAAGAGGAGATAATCGGTTCTCCTTTTGATTATAAGAAGCAGGCGATGCTCTATATTGATAAGAAACTCCCGCCGCCGGACAAGGGGAACAATGAAAAATTTAAACAGGAATCCCTGAAGACTATTGAAGGTCTTATCAATGCATCCAAGGGAAGGGCACTCGTACTTTTTACCTCGTATCATCATCTCAATTTTACAGCAAAGAATATCAAGACAGAATATCCCGTCAAGGCCCAGGGAGACATGCCGCCTTCAAGATTGATAAAGTGGTTCAAAGAAACCCCTGATTCTGTTTTACTGGCAACTGCTACCTTCTGGCAGGGTATTGATATAAAGGGTGAGAAGCTGAGTCTTGTTGTAATAGTAAAGATGCCGTTCGGTTCTCCGGGAGACCCTGTATATGATGAGCGGTGCAGGAGGCTCAAAGACAAGTGGTTTACAGACCTTGCCCTCCCATCCGCCATCCTTATGCTGAGACAGGGCATCGGCAGACTCATCAGGGGTGCAGATGACAGGGGAGTGGTAGCCATATTGGACAGCCGCCTTGTCACAGGCTCATATCGCAAGACCATTATAAATTCCCTTCCTGACATGGATATTGTATACAGTATTGAAGAGGTGGAGAAGTTTTTTGGAAAGTGATCCCATAGTCGAGGTCAGGAATCTTACAAAGGTCTTTGACGGCTTTGCTGCTGTTGACCAGATTTCTTTCTGCCTCTATCGAGGGGAGATAGTAGGACTCCTCGGCCCGAATGGCGCGGGCAAGACTACAACCCTTCAGATGCTCCTGGGCACCCTGACTCCCACCGCCGGCAGCGTGAAGATATTCGGCCTTGATATTAATAAGAACCGGCAGGACATCCTGAGCAGAATCAACTTTTCCTCGACCTATACCTCAATGCCGACTGCCCTCAGCATCTATGAGAATCTCAGGGTCTTTGCCGCCCTTTACGGGGTGAGGAATTACCATGAAAAGATTGATGAGGTAATGCATTTGTTTGATATTTATAACCTCAGAAATCAGCTTACTGAAACACTGTCATCCGGCCAGATGACCCGCCTCTCTCTGGCAAAGACATTTCTTAACAACCCTGCAGTATTGTTCCTTGATGAGCCCACTGCCAGCCTCGACCCGGATATTGCAGACAGGACAAGGGGTATATTGAAGATGAGACGGGACAGGAACGGAATGACTATCTTCTACACCTCACATAATATGAAAGAGATGGAGGAGATGTGCGACCGGATCATCTTCCTCAACCGTGGAAAGATTATTGCAGAGGGGACGCCTGAAGAGATACTGAGGCGCTATGAGGAGGAACACCTTGAGGCGTTATTCCTGAAGATTGCGAGGGAGGGAGAATGAGTTTCTATCGGATATTTGCCGTAGTCCTCCGACACCTTTATTTGTATAAGAGAAGCATTGCACGTCTTATGGAGACCTTCTACTGGCCGCTTCTGGACCTGCTGGTGTGGGGATTCATCTCTGTCTATCTGGAGCAGTATAAAGGCGGTCTGCCGGGTTTTGTCACCTTCTTCATCGGCGCCCTGATCCTGTGGGACATGCTCTTCCGCTCCCAGCAGGGTATATCAATCTCATTCCTTGAGGAGATGTGGTCAAGGAACCTGATGAACCTTTTTGTCTCCCCCCTCCGCCCGGGTGAATTCATCATTGCCACAATGGTCATCAGTATCCTGAAACTCCTCTCTGCATCCATTGTCACTATCTCCCTCGCATGGCTCATTTACTCATTCAATCTCTTTACCCTCGGGATCTCGCTTGTTCCCTTTATCCTGTGCCTTACCCTGATGGGATGGGCCGTCGGCATCCTGACAACCTCTCTCATCCTGAGATACGGCCAGAAGGCAGAGGTACTGGCATGGGGAATCGCCTTTCTATTTCAGCCCATTTCCGCAGTCTTCTATCCGGTCTCAGTCCTCCCGAAGTTCCTGCAGACCATTGCAAAATTCGTCCCCGCTGCCCATATCTTTGAAGGGATGCGGGCCGTCATCATGCACGGAGAATTCCCTGTGCATGAACTGATATGGGCCGCAGGCCTCGACGCCGTCTATCTGATAGGTTCCATCCTGTTCTTCTACGCCATGTTCCGTAGTGTTAAGATTAGGGGGCTGTTATTGCATATAGGGGAGTAGTGGTGAAAAATGAGGGTGGCGGCATTGCCCTGATTTGCCGGCCTTTGTAGTTGACGCAGGACTTAACCTTTAATAAACAATCATTTATTTTTTCTCTTTTTTTTGCCTTTTTCTTGAGGTCATTTACATTATCTTTAATCTTCCAGTCTGTAGGCCATAAGTGTTCTTTCAGATATTCACTTACCTCTTTTAACTGGGGATCCCTTTCAATCCACTCATCAAATTCCTTTTGCGATAGTTCACGCCCCCTTTTACATCTGCAATAAGAGCCTTGAACAAGAAGATGGCAACTTCTGATAATGATATATTTCTTGGTACCTCAGCAAGGATGTTATAAAACATCTCCGTCAATCGTTAGTGTCAGTTTTTCCCCCATCCTTTTTACCCTCCGAAGTTTTGACGTCTTAACGTCAACAGGTGTTAGCGTGCCAGTCAAGATTTTTATTATTCCTGTGTCTTTTTGACAATAGCTTCCATGTAAATTGTAGCAGATATTATAATTATGCTATATTATAGCCATAGAGTACTTGAGGAGGTAAAAGATATGAAAACAATAAATGTCCCTCTTCCAGATAAACTGGTTGCAGAGGTTGAAAGTTATGTTAAGAGCGGATGGTTCACGGATGAAGCAGAACTCATCCGCACGGCTTTGCAGGAGTTTATCCGCCACAACAGTTTAAAACTGATGGAACAGTTCATGGAAGAAGATATTAAATGGGCTTTGAAGGCAAAAACTGGAAAATAAATGAACCCTATCGTAAGCGATACCGGCCCTATCCTACATCTTCAGGAAGCAGGACTCTTAGAACTACTCAATAAAGCTGGCAATATTTATATTCCTGAAATCGTAGACATTGAATTAAAGGGACTACACCCACAATGGGATAATAAAAGACCCGACTGGTTATTTGTTGAGCTATTATCACACGATGAAACCTCTCAAGCAGAGTTATTATCCACCACCGGCCTTATGGATTCAGGGGAAGCAGCAGCAATCATCCTCTCCAAAAAAATCAAGGCAACATGGTTTCTGACTGATGACACAGAGGCAAGGATATTTGCCACTTTATCAGGAATTGAAGTACACGGCTCATGAGGTATCGTGTTATGGTCTGCTGCTATGGGTCATCTTGGCTATGATGAAGCAAAATCTGCGATTAATAAACTTGCCAACACATCCCTGTGGATTTCAAAGGCTATTCTATCTCAGGCTTATAAGGCACTGGATACGATATTTGAGAAATACCAGTAATCATTACTTTCCAACGTGCCTTATTATATTGGAAGAATTTCAGTTTCGTCATTTAACTATAAAATCGC
Organism: Nitrospirota bacterium; assembly: GCA_016212215.1. Taxonomy (NCBI): domain Bacteria; kingdom Pseudomonadati; phylum Nitrospirota; species Nitrospirota bacterium. The sequence continues at coordinate 2,848 of JACRGV010000108.1, read as the reverse complement.
AACGGGAGAAACCGAATACCTACTGAGTAGAGCACCTTTTATGGTGTGGTACTTTTGTCATTATTTTTTTCGCTAACAATTTTTCTCAACGTATGATCTCTTGGTTTTGTTTAACTTGGATTAAATCAATCTGGATACGAGACTCATCCATAACTTGTGAAATCTGAGATGCACCCTTAGCTCCAATGACGTTTGATGATGCATCAGAAACAATATCTCCTGCAATTTTGGGTAGGTCATCAACCTCCGCAATACGTATATCCAACTTGTAATTCTTAACACTATCAAAAGCAAACACCCCACAAGCAGAGCTTAGTGCAATGATTATTACTAATTTCAGTATTTTTTTATTCATAGCATATTCCTTTCAGTTTGAGGCCGTGCCGAACGCAAAAAATCATAAACCATATTTAAATGGCCTAATTAGTTAAAATTTTCCAGCTGATATCTTTTCAAACATTACAGAATTTTCCCCGGGGTTACCTCTCCGATGTTTGTCTAAAAAAGCATTATAGGTTCTTCACCAAAATTTGGACAAGCATTTCTAAAATCATCTTTCGTAAATGGTTCTCTTAAAATCCCACTTTTTACAGCTTTTACGATGCAACTATACACCTTATGTGCCATAAATTTTTATCTCCTTTCAAATAGGTTAAAGGATAGACTGCAGGTCTTGAATTATAAGTTTACAACCAAAAACTGGTGTTACCACCTTGTCAAAGACAATAATTGCAGAGCAGGTAAGTAAGTCTATGCGTAATTACAGAACTATGCTACTACTCACTACTATTCTTTTTTAAGTTCCTTCGCTGAGCCTGCAATGCCTTACAATTCATTTTCACTTATTTCAGCAATCTTCATTATAGAGCGTAACATCCCAATCTTTAAATCTTTATTCCCGAGAACAGGGATACTGATTCGTTCTTTTCTGCCGGTCATCATATACACATGATGACTGCCGTGTACCTTTTTCAATTGCCAGCCTTTTTTCTCCAGAATCTTGCACAAATCCCTTCCTGATATGCTTTTCATACAGCAATTTCCATTACTCAGTCTTCCGGCTTTAGTTCAATGTTTTCTAAGTCAACTGATAAACATGCCTCTATTGCTTCATAAATATTCTGAAGTAACTCGTCCCATGTATCTCCTTGAGTATGACATCCGGGGATAGAAGGAACCTCGGCCCAAAATCCTCCTTCTTCTGCGTTGTGTACGACTACCTTGAGCTTCATATTAAATCACCTCCCTTGCCGTCTACAGTATTCCTTCTTACCTTGATTTATCGAGGTTAGAATAGCAATATGAAATCTTACTGTCAACTAACACTGACCTTTAATTCCCCCTTAATCCATAATAGATATAATTTATTCATAAAGAAAATAAATAAGGTACTAACCAATAAGAAAGAAAAACGAAAGGAGGAAAAAATACAATGGAAAGAGATGAAAAGAAGGCTTTTATCGCCCACGCAGTAATTACACTGGTTTTAGCAGTCGCTATGTTAACCGGCGGACAGTTTTTACTGTAATACCCAGTAATACCCAGTAATCCCCAGTAATCCAATGACCCGCTTTATGCGGTCTGTCTGAAATCCTGCTCCGTCCCTCATCATCTGAATATATAACCTGATGAGGGACATTCATTTTTTACCCCCTTCTCTACTGCCTTCAAAAAGACCTTGCTGATTTTGAAAATTTCTCCAAATATATAGCTGATTATCTCAGCGCGCTTGCCTGACTTAATCTGGATCAGAATTCGCATTGCCTGCATCTTTTGACATCAGGCATTCTTAGGCAGTATGCTGTTGTAAACCTTGATCATAATATAACGGAGGAAGCCTATGGCAAAAGAAAGAAGGATATTCTCTATTGCGGAATTTACCCGTCCGTCAATTGATAAACCAATCCGGTCAGTAATACAGGAGACCGAGGAATCATTGGTTATAGTCTGGCATGTCGGCCCTGGGCAGGAAATATCTGCACATGTCCATCCACACGGACAGGATATATGGACGGTTATTTCAGGTACAGCAGAGTATTATCAGGGAGTGGGGTTGTCGGCACACCTTAAATCAGGAGAAATTGCAATTGCCGAACCGGGACAGGTACATGGAGCAATGAACACCGGCTCAGAGCCTTTTATATTTATCTCTGTTGTTGCACCTAAAAATGCCGGTTACGAATCGGCTGAAAAATAAAAAGCCCGTCTGGAATGAATCCATACGGGCATATATGCAGTAGACTGAAGCGTCTTAGTATCAGGCTATGAAATAGGATGCTACCATTGCTACGACACCCTGTCCGAGTATGATGCTTGTCCAGAATGCTATTGCCTTTGCGTTTTCTGCCTTCATTGTCTAATCCTCCTTATAATTTAGTTGGGGTTAATCTGTCTTATGAGATTAATTATAGGGATTGAAGATTAGAGAAGGATTAAAGGGAGGGCTTACCCACACGCGAAACGGTAGAGCAAAATAAGCTTGATGCCATTGAATTACATGTTCATGGACTTCAGGAAGATAATCTGCCAATTCCTGAACCTCACTCCTTTGCGGAATATGTTGTAGTTAAATAAATGAGAATAGATGCATCTAAGTATTCACTTGAGAGCCGTTTAATCCAGGGATTATCTGATGAGAATTCTATCCAGTAATCATCAATCTTTTCCGGCAAAACCTGTTCCTTACCACGATATAACCTTTACCATACCTAAGGGTCTGTCATAAAATAACCTATACATTTATGCATCTCATCTTCCGGCCATCTTTGTGTGCTCCTCAATCGCAACCCCTCAGCGTAGATTCAACTACGCCTTCGGGTTTGCTCAATCGGGCGCACTCAAACCTGAC
>JACRGV010000107.1 GCA_016212215.1 Nitrospirota bacterium | reverse complement strand
TTTATGGAAAGGCGGGTCCGGCATGATGAAGAAGGCAGCCTAATAAATTCACCCGAAAATCTCTCCGGCGGGGTTTTCTTACCCCGCTGATTTTCATGGCCCTTTGTGAACCCTCGGTTCATGGGAGTTCATCCGAAAATCAACCCCATCCCCACCCTACCCCTCCCCTTGAAGGGGAGGGAATCAACATAGCCCCCTCTCCCTCAGGGAGAGGGTTAGGGTGAGGGTGGGGTTTTCATTCCCCTTTGTGAGCGCCCCGCTCATGATAGTTCATCCGAAAATCTCCATAGTTCACCCCCACCCTAACCCTCCCCCCTCAAGGGGGAGGGAATAAACATATTTGCTTCCCTCTCCCCTGGCGGGAGAGGGTCCGGGTGAGGGGGCCTTATTTTCATCATCCTTTGTGAGCCCAAGGCGTATGACGGTTCATAGGCAATCTTTGTAGCGACCCGCCCCCGCGGCTTACTCTATTGTTAGTCCTACTCTTGTTGGTTCTTTAAGAAGTTCACTTATATGTTTACAGAGAATATAAAAGTCTTGTAGGTCCTCTTGTATAATATTATAAAGCTCGCTTTCTGTTATCTCGGCATAAAAATGAACCATCCTATTGCGATACCCTGCCATTTTGTTGAGTTGGTTGTCGGCAAAATCTGCCGGAATAATTTTATGTTTTCCAAGAAGTTTTGGAATGTCTTTATACGATGTTGCCCTTGCCCCTGGAATTCTTGAAAGGATATGAGAGCCGATGTCCATTGCAGCCTCAAGAGCCCTGTGCAGGTCATAAAAGGCGATGCGAAAGTTATCAATGCTAGAATGAAACTCATCAAAGGAAATACCCTTAAATCGCTCAAGACTCTTTATCGAGTCCTCTATGTATGAAAGTCGGGCCTGCAAAACCTCTTTATTTAATGGAGCTTTATATATTGGCATATCTCAGTGACGCAACTTTATCAAAATATTCAAGAACCGGTTTAAAATCAAGATGCATATTTATAACATAGGATTCATAATCTGCAGTAATTATTGAATCTTTTTCAAACAAAACTTTTGCTTTCTTAATTGCACTGTATTGAAATGGAAGAGTGGATTTTTGCAGGAAAACAATATCAACTTTTTTATCTGGATAAAGCTTCTGAAAAATATCATAAAGGATATTGTATAAAGCCCTTGTATCTTCGAGAGTCTTAGAATCTTTCACTACTACACCTATATCTATATCGCTTAATGGCGTGCTGATACCTATAGCCTTTGAGCCAAAGAGATAAACAATTAAGACCCCCGCTTCTTTAAATTTTGTTCTTATTTTTTTATTCATTATGATTAATCTTGCCGGAATACACTAAGAATTTGCTTTTCTGAGGTTACAGTAGCAGGATGATATTTTGTTGTCAATAGGGGCGGTATATCTTTTTGAGACTGATATTAACTTAATGCATGAAATGAAGTTTTTAATTTATAACGACATCTGCCGGGCAATTAAAAGGAATGATGTTGATATAATTATTCTTAATATGCTAAAAAACATAATACTCCTTGATGAAATTGTAAGGTACGGACGTGTTATATTTGAAACTGATAAAAAAGAAAGAGAAGATTTTGAGATCTCAGTGTTACACAATTCAGTTGATTTTAAAAACCAGCGTTATTCTTTAATAGGAATTTGATGGAGAGGATTTATCAGAAGATCGGGAAAATCAGGGGATATATAACCCTTATTGAATCACACAAAGATAGTGGATGCTAAAGTAATATGTGAGAATAATAACAAGATTAGATGAGGTCAGAACATTCCTTGAACAGATAGATGCCTCCTTAGGACTGAAACCTATAACACCTTCTACCCCTCCCAACCTCCCCTTGTAAAGGGGAGGAATCGTTGTTTTCCCCTCCTGACCAAGGAGGGGTTAGCGGCGGTTGTCATTCCTTCATGAACCATACATCAGCCTTAGACATAAAAAACTGTTCAAGTGGAATTCCCCCTGCACCAACAATAAGCACCTTAGCCTCAGGATATTTGCGCCGAAAGTATTCTATACCTGACAATTTACCGGACCTTCCGCTTTTTACCTCTATTGCCCATGATTCAGCACCTCTTGTGACAATGAAATCAATCTCTTTGTCACCTTCCCGCCAGTAAGTAATACTGTACTCAGTCCCGGAAAGCCAGTTGCAGAGGTGTAAACCAACTGCATTTTCAACAAGACGGCCCCACCATATAGGATCTCCGACAGCATCACGAAATGTCTTTGAAGAAATGGCGTTTATCAGGGCATTATTCCAGAGTATCAGTTTGGGGCTGCTGCCGCGTTTTCGTATCTGCCCCTTTGAATATACCTCAACACCGCTGACAAGAAACGCCGATTCAAGTAATTTCAGGTAATGGGCCAGCGTCGTGGTATTACCTGCATCCTGCAACTGCCCAAGCATTTTATTATAGGAAAAAATCTGAGCCGGAAATGTTGCCGACAGGGCAAACAGGTGCCGCATGAGTGCGGGTTTGGTGATTTTTTGCATCTGGAGAACATCACGCGCCATGACTGTCTCAATAAGGGAATCAAGGACATATTTCTTCCACTGCTGCTCATCCTTTACGAATACTACTGCACCAGGATACCCGCCATAATAAAGCCACTTCCTAAGGTCCCAGCCAAAGGCCTCATTACATTCCTGAAATGACCAGTGCATACATCTGTTCAGGTAAAACCGACCGGCCAGGCTTTCAGTCAGTCCTTCCTGAAGCAAAAGTGCAGAAGACCCAAGCACAAGAAGGCGTATATCATACTTGCTGCGCCTCCCCTCGTCCCAGTGGTATTTAAGGGTTTCGCTCCAGCCCCTTACCTTCTGAATCTCATCAAGCACGAGAATGACCGGCTTCTTATGCCTCTCAAACTCAACCTGTGCCAATCGCCAGTTAGTTTCAATCCATTCAGGCCCCGGTGGCAATGGACTGTCCGCTGTTGCGTAAACAGCCGGAAAGGACAAGACCTCCATCACCTGCTGTGCAATTGTAGTCTTTCCAACCTGACGCGGACCGGTAAGCACCTGAAATACCGGCAGGCGTTTCTTCATTGCATCAGCAATCGTTTTCACAAGCGGCCTGATGAACATGATGCAATAATATAACAGTAATCATAATCAGAGTCAATTTTACTCAATGATTGAGTAATTTTACTCAAGGCTACCTCACAGTAATCCTAACCCCTCCTTACCATGGATGGGTTAGGGGAGGTTACAAGTGTCAACCCCAATCGCTATACTTTATAAACCAGTTCAATTATGTGTTCACAAGGCGGGTCTCAGAACCATACGGTACTCAAGGTATTACATAGCTTAGGGAGACGTCGTCTATATACCAACCTGGTCCGACAGAACCCCATGCTGAAGTTGGATTCTGGAACTCAAAATAAATACGAATTTTCTTACCGGCATATTTCTCCAAATGTAATAGCGGATATGACCATACCCCTGAAGATCCGGAATAACTATTAAGGATATCATTATTACTTGAGCTCCATACACCTGGAGATGTTTCTTCGAAAACTCTGATATCCCCAATATCTTTTGTCCCATCAGGTTCCCCTGCAAAGCTGAACCAATGCCAAAATCTAAGTTGAAGTTCCTCTCCAGTCCCTATTGCAGGTAGTTTAATAGATGGGCTAATCAAACTACTCCAAGTACTTTGAGGATAATTCCCTGCCAATACAGTTGCAGCACACTTTGAACTGCTATTGTAACATCCCCCTGGACCTGAAGTCGCTGTTCCTACCTCCCATACCCCGTTTTTAGCCGACCAGTCACTGATTCCTCCTTCAAAGCCATAAGAGTATGTATCACCTAATTTATTGATGAGAATAGGTTGGACATAAGTAATGGAGAGATCATCTATATACCATCCCGCCGCTACAGACCCCCATGCTGATGTAGGATTTTCTAATTCAAAATATATTTTTATTTTCATGCCGGCATATCCTGTCAAATCCACCGTAGGATAAGACCATATTCCTGAATATCCTGAGAAACTCATAATTTTTGCATTATTTGTAGCAGGGTCACTCCATACTCCTGGAGAAGTCTCTTTGGAAATCCTGACGTTTCCGCGATCTGTTGTTCCATCAGGTTCACCTGCAAAGCTAAACCAATGCCAAAACCTTAAATGAAGCTCCTCTCCATTCGCTATTGGGGGTAGTTGTATAGATGGGCTTACCAAACTACTCCTTGTACCTTGAGGATAATTCCCAGCCAATACAGTCGCAGCACACTTTGAACTGCCGTTGTAACATCCACTTGGTCCGGACGTAGCATTACCAACCTCCCAAACCCCATAGGTATCTGACCAATTTCCTATTCCACCCTCAAAATCATAAGAGAAAATTATGGCAGTTATGTTAATACTATCAGTCGCTACAGCAGAAACATTCCCTGATGCATCTTTAAACCAGACATAGACATAAACGGTCTTTCCTATAGAATAACTTCCTTTAAATGTATAATTAACATTCGCACTATAGTTTGTAGTCGGTGTAATATCAATCCAGCCAGTAATATTGGATGCAGGTTGGTCGGGTGATACGCCAGTGTCATTATCGAGTACATAATAGCCGGTAACACCTGTATTATCAGTAGCAGCAAGTGATAATGACACAGTGTTGGACAGAGTTGATGTTACACCACTATTGATAAAATTGGGCGGTGTAGTATTTGTTGGTTTAACACTATCATTGAATGTAATGCTGTCACTGCCAACCATTGATATATTCCCCGCCGCATCTTTGAACCAGATATATGCATACAATTCAGTCCCATTGAGATAGGTACCGGGGAAGACATAGGAAACACCTGCACTATAGTTTTTAGACGAAGACACTGAAACCCATCCTGTTGCATCAGCAGCAGGCGTAGCAGGGGGGACACCTGTTGCATTATCAGCTACATAATAGGCAGTAACTCCCACATTATCCGTAGCCGAGATGGATAATGTGACGTTAGTGGAATCTGTAGAATTAGCACCACTATTTATGAATCCGCTATCAGAACTATTTATCGGGGCAATGGTATCATGATATGTCGGTTTTGCTGAGACCTCTTTAGATATATCACTTTCTCCTTTACTATTTTCCGATGTCACAACATAATAATAGGTTGTGCCTTCAGTAAGTTTTTCATGAATTTTAGATGTCTCAATAATTCCTGATATTTTTGTACCTGAGCCTTTGTTGACACCAGATACCGTTGACCAGTAAATGTTGTAAGATGTTGCATCTGGTACAGCATTCCAGTTAATTGTTGTTTGCCTCTCTCCGCTTGTAGCAGTAACTTTATCAGGTATTGATGGCAGAGCTTCATAAGAAAATATGGTTTGGATTTCAGATTCAGTAAGAGGACGGTTATAAATACGGAAATTATCTATAGTTCCGTTCAAGCGGTTATTATAAACAAAATCACTGCCTATGTTAAAACTATTCCCGATGTAAGTAGGCTCACCACTATTAAAATATTGCAGATAGCCTCTCTTAACCTTATTGGTTATCTGACCGTCTATCCAAATTTCTATCTCCGAGGATGTTATATTTATAACAACATGTTCCCATACATTAATCCCAAGTTCATTATTGTTAATAACCGTATATTTACCGGTATCCAATGCAGAGGTGTCTTTATAATAAGAACTTACTGAATCAGCATTTGAACCACCAGACCATAGAGTAACCCCAATTGCATTAGTCCCGCTACTATCAAAAGTAGTTATTAGAAGACTTCTATTCCCATTCAAATTATACTTTGCCATTAATGTTCCGAATTCATTGACCGAATCTTTTCCCCTGCTGTTAATCCAAAATGAAAAAGATTTAGCATTATTTGGGTCCACAGTTTTTGCAAGTTTGACATAATCATCTGTAGAATCTATATTCAATGCCTTACTATTCCCCCTGTTTTTACATTCAGGATTTCCATACAAGGTACCATTATAACCACCTCCACTATCATCATTTGCATTACATTGATCAAAACTAAAGTATGCAATTAATCCGTCTGATGGCGGTTTTTGAGTCGTTGTAAAACTCCACGCATAATCGCTTGCCATAGCATTACCGGCTGAGTCTTTTACGCCTGTGGTAATAGTAACCGTATGGGTTGTATTATCAGAAAGAGTTCCGGAGGGAGTAAATGTAGCAGTTGTGCCGCTAACCGTGATCGTTCCTGTAATATTATTACTTCCATTGAAAACTTTGAAAGTATCGTTTGTAAAAGAAACACTATTCATTGGTTCTGAGAATGTCGCAGAGATTGTAGAATTTACAGGAACATTTGTTGAAGCATTTGCCGGGCCTGCAGAACTTACAGTAGGTGGTGTTTTGTCCGGACCTGCCACAGTCGTAAAACTCCATGTAAAATTGCCTGCCATTGTATTTCCGGCAAGGTCTTTTACACCTGTTGTGATAGTAACCGTGCAGGTTGTATTCTCCGTAATATTACCGGAAGGAGTAAATGTAGCGGAAGTACCGCTAACAGTAAACGTTCCTGTAACATTATTGCTTCCTGCTGAAACCGTAAATGTATCTTTTGTAACAGTCGCACTATCTATAGGCTCAGAAAAATTTGCAGTTATGGTAGCATTTACCGGAATATTTGTTGCACCATTTACAGGGTTTGTTGAACTTACAGTTGGTGGTGTTTTATCTTCTACAGGTTTACTATCTTTGTTCTTTGGATCTGTTCCCTGTAGAATCTCATAAAAATTCTTAAATCCATCTCCATCATCATCAATATCTTTGTCAGGTGGTGCCAAAAACATTTCATTATCCTTACCCGATGCAAAGGTTACTGTACCTTCAGTCTTAGCCAATTCAACACCTGAATATGTTAAATTTGAATCAATATATTTATATACCAGCATGTAAGTATGAGAACCCATCTTGAAATCAGAACATTTCTGGTCATCCTTTAAAGTAGTATCATCAGAATCCAATTCAAATTCGCAGGTCTTCCCTCCTAATTCAAGATATGCCCTGACCTTTGAGGCTTTGGGTTTCATCTCAGGAAAGGCAGAGGAGTGGATTGTCACACTGCCATCCTTTCCCTTGGTCCATGAGCCACAGCCTGCAAATATAAAGGCAACAGCCAAAAGGATGAGCAGGAGATTGTTATGTTTTTTAAGTATCTTCATAGTTTCTATGTTTCTGTTACTTTACAATAATAGTTCCGGATGTAGATGGCTGCGGGATGGCAAGTATACCTCCCCCAATCACAAGCAAGGCTGTCAGTACCCACTTCCAGTTACAAGTCAACCATCCTTTATCTTCACATCGCCCAACTCCAGTAGGTTTCACAACCTCAAACGTTGGATCCATATCAGCCCTAACAGGTAAAACAAAAACAAACAACAATAAGATTATTGCAATTATCTTTTTCATTTATATCCTCTTTCAAATTTTACTTACCCGATGCCTTCAGTAAAACAATATCTTTATTACCGTCAATATCTGGTTCTTGTTCTTTTTTATTCACCCTCATTGCAGCATTTTTAACACTTTCGGGAAGGTTCTCACCTACATCTGCTATTGTTACGTCTTTTCCTGTTTCAAGATTTCTCACGCTCTCTTTAATGGCCTTCAGGAAAAAATATGTAAAAAGTCCATGCTGTTTCTCATCATACCAAGTACTTATTTGATCACCCTTTGAACTTGCTAATATTACAGTATTATCACCCATTTTCATTTGCGGCATATCAACATCTATATGTATTGGACTTGCCCCTTTGATTACATTCCCCCCCGGATATTCCCCGCTAAAACATGAATCTATAACTAAAAATATATTTGACGGTCCTTTCTCTTTATTGAGTTTACCAATATTAGAGTATAACCAATCGAGTGGATAACTGGTAAATTCTAACGTACTCGTATCAGCATCTGCTGTTAATAAATAAGGTTTTTTTGTATTAGTGTCAGGGCCGCCATGACCTGAATAGTAAATAAATATATCCGCCCCTCTCTTTGCCCTTTTGTACAACTCTCCTTTATGATTGCTTCCATCACCAAAATGGTATCTGAGGTCATTAGCTTTTGCATTTATCAGTAGCTTTACATTATCTTCTTTAAAACCTAATGTCTTAATTAAATATTCTTTAATCGTTTTAGCATCATGTTCAGCATATTTAACAGGATCAATAGATGAATTTCCTACATAATCTTTATTCCCAATAACAACTGCCACAGCATCCGGACGCCTTACAGAGGTAACTGGGGGGGTATCTACATTGGACAGTGTATTTAACGTAATAGTAGTGGGCTTTATTTCAAACTCACTTTTCTCAATGGCTGTTACTCTAATATTTACAGCACCGTCTGATAATTTATTATCTGTCTGGATTTTAAAAATAAAATCCTCTTTACTATTTGGGCCAACCGGTCCTGATGTTTTTTCAGGACCATCAATATGAACTAACCCCGGCATCGTGGCAACAAATTGAGGCGATACATTATTAATAATGGCCTCGCCATTTCCTGTATTATTTACAGTTACAATTAAGTCCGCCGTCTCTCCCCCCTCTATGGCTGTGGAATCACTGTTCCCTGGATACTTTACAAAGGCATTAAGTGATAGCTGAGGTGGATTTTTTTTTGCGTATGCCTGCCTTAAGGTATCCTTATATTGCTCATTCCTGTTTTCAAGAGCCGTAGCCCTACCGGCAAGATTTAAAGCCTCATCATATTTCCCGCTTTTTATATAGACCATTGCCAGTGCATTTAAAGCCTTTGCATTATTGGGATTGTCTTCAATAAATCTCTTGATCTCCTTTTCTGCATCAGCATATTTCTTCTGATAATAAAGGACTATACCAAGATTATAATGTAGCGGAACACTCTCACTACAAACTTTAACAGCCTTTCTCAATTTTATTTCAGCACTATTATAGTCGCTTGATTCCATAAACCCGCTGGCCTCTTTAGAAAGATCCTGAGCCAGCTTACAAGGGCTTTTATCAGACCCGGCCCAGACCCACTGGGAGATCAGCATATTGGACAGCAAAAGGATAGATAGAAACAGGATGGTATGTGTCTTATGAAAACTCATGGAACTAACTCCTTCAAAGTCAAAAAGTATTCAAATTATTAGCATAAACTTGTTTATAAAGCAAGCATAATTTTCTTGCATTTTTATTGCACGAGATGATTATCTGCACATCTAAAGTAGATTTGACGGACATGGATTTTGAAATTTGAAAAGAGGTAGTTACCTGATACCCAGCCTCACTCGCTTAACCAATTCAAAGAATTGACTCCGCTTTAATTCCAGTAAGTCCATAGCTTGCTCAAAGCTAAGTTCTTTCTTTAAATACCGCTCCAATATCATCTTTACCTGATCATTTGTATGTCGCTTATGCATCTGTGCCGTCATTTTGTTCTCCTCTATGAATAATTATTATTGTAAAGTCTTCTATATTATCATAGAGGTAT
>JACRGV010000106.1 GCA_016212215.1 Nitrospirota bacterium | reverse complement strand
CGTCATGAGCCGGTGGCTCACAAATGGCAATGAAAACCCCACCCTCACCCTAACCCTCTCCCTGAGGGAGAGGGGGCTATGTTGATTCCCTCCCCTTCAAGGGGAGGGGTAGGGTGGGGATGGGGTTGATTTTCGGATGAAAGGAGAAGTGCGTGGATTATTCGAGGACACGGGAGCAGAGATTTGAGGATGACAGGGTAGACGAGTTACTTGAGTTGGTCTGGATGCTTGTAGAAGACGGAGAGGCGACTGTTGATAACCTGATCAAGAAATCAGAAGATCCTCAGGCCGGTGTACTGCTTAAAAATATTGAGTCATCAGGGCTGGTTTCAACAAGCAATGGTAAGATAGCTTTTAGGGACGCCGGTGAGAAGTTGGCAGGGGAGATAATCAGAAGGCACAGGATTGCAGAGAGACTTTTATCTGAGGTCTTTGAGGTAGATGAACAACAGCTTGAAGACCACGCATGTGAGCTTGAACATACACATGTCCTCGGACAGGTGGTAGTAGACAGTATTTGCACATTCCTTGGTCATCCGCCCACATGCCCGCATGGGAAGGCTATTCCACGTGGGGAGTGCTGTAAGAAATCCTCACTTGAGGTCAGGCCCCTTGTAGTATCCTTAACGGATCTGGTTGTAGGAGATGAGGCAAAGATAGTATTTATATCATCCAAGTATCATGCAAGGTTAGATCGCTTAAGCTCCTTCGGTATCCTTCCAGGCGGCATAATAAAACTTCATCAGAAACAGCCTACTTATGTTATAAAAATTGGTGAGACTGAGCTTGCACTTGATAAAGACCTGGCAAAAGAGATTTTTGTTAAGAAAACCTGATTTGTAGTTGACAAATGAATGCTGATTAGACAAGAATAAGTAATAAGTAATAAGTAATAAGTAAGAAGTAAGAAGTAAGAATAAGGTGCTATCTGCTAAATGATAAATATTCGGCAACCAAAAAAGGAGGTGGGTATATGAGTAGAGAAAAAATTATAGAGGCGCTTAATAAGGACCTTGCACTTGAGATTGCGGCAACACTTCAATATCTGCATCATCACTGGACAGGAGAGGGCTTTGATAGTCCGGCAGTTCTTGGATTATTTGAGAAGATTTCACGGGATGAGATGAAACACATGGAAATGATTGCAGAGAGGGTTAATTACCTTGGCGGCGATCCGACCACAACACCTGCTGTCATTAAGAAAGGTGGAGACCTTTACAAGATGATGCAGGATGACCTCGATGGAGAAAATGAGGCGATTGCACAATACAAGTCTCATATTAAACTGTTCGATGAATTGGGCGACCCCACAAGCAGGCTTATGATGGAAAAGATACTTACAGATGAGGAAAACCACGCTGATATTTGGGAGACTACTTTAGGTATAAAAAAGTAAACGGTTTATTTGATTAAACGGTTAATTTACCGATTGTTTGACTGGTTAATAAATTAGGCGGCATCGTTAACGGTGCCCCTCTTATTCCCTCTCCTTTCCAGAATCATGTGGTCATAAAAAAATTACCTTCTTGTAATCTTTTCTCTTGAAATTATATATAGATTTGAAGTATATTGTACTTCGTTCAGGAGAAAAAATGTTGTCAAGAAAATGGTTAAATAATGTTTTAAAAAAAAGGTTTAAATTTCGTTGTAAGTGTGCTAACATTTTATTTATATAACAATAATAGAAATTATTACTAATATCAGTTTGATGATTTATAGAATGAGAAGAATGAAGTTTATCGGAGGTAGTTATTAATAGCATTATAAAGGGGGAGAGGAAATCATGAAAGACAAAAGCTTAGGAGTATTAATAGTAGATGATGATCAAAGCATAAGAGACCTTCTGGGGACAATTCTGAAGGAGAAATATACTGTAGTTACAGCATCATCAGGAAAGGCTGCACTTAAGATATTGAAAGAGGTTGACATAAACATTGTCCTTTTGGACATGCGTCTTCCTGATATTGAGGGATTGGATATACTAAAGACTGTAAAGGAAGATTATCCTGATATTGAGGTAATGGTTGTTTCCGTTGTGAAGGATATTGAGATGGTTGTAAGGGCGATGAGGCTCGGTGCCTTCAACTATATTTCAAAAGACTTTGATTCTGATGAGGTGTTGGCCCAGGTTGACAAGATGAAAGAAAAGATAGAAGAGAAACGTGAAAAGAATTATCTCAGAGGTGAACTGGAACAGGTCTCTGATGTAGAGTTTATCAGGGGACAGAGTGTATTGATGAGTCAGTTGGAGGAGACATTGGAAAAGATTGCCCCGCTTCCTACAACTGTTCTTTTACTTGGAGAAAGCGGTACCGGTAAGAAACTAATTGCTAAGTATCTTCATAGCAAGAGCCACCTCAGTGATAAGCCATTTGTCACAGTTGATTTATCAACAATTCCTGAAAATCTTATTGAGAGTACCCTTTTCGGACATGAAAAAGGGGCCTTCACCGGTGCACATAAACAAAATTACGGTAAATTTGAACTGGCAAACGGAGGAACCCTTTTCCTTGATGAAATCGGCTGTCTTAAATATGAGACACAGAGTAAACTCCTGCGGGTAATTCAGGATAAGGAGATAGAGAGGGTCGGAAGTTCTAAAACAATAAAGGTGGATGTCCGGCTTGTTGTGGCAACAAATATAGACCTTACGGACGCAGTAAGAAAAGGTGAATTTCGTGAAGACCTTTATTACAGGATAAATGTTGTTCCTATTAAACTGCCGCCTCTCAGAGAAAGAAGACAGGATATACCTGAATTTGTAAAAAACTTCATGGTAAAATACAACAGGCGTTTCAGGAAAAATGTAAATAAGATAACTGACCAGGCAATGAATATACTGCTGACTTTCAACTGGCCAGGTAATATAAGGGAACTTGAGAATCTGATAGAGAGGCTCGTTGCTGTTTCAGACAACAATGTGATAGCAGAAGAGGATATACCTGTAGATTATTATATGTTCCCCAAATCAGGAAAAGACGGTCAGGATAGCTTACTGCAAAATGTATGTGATACCTTTGAACGTAACTTCATCTTAAAGACACTTGAACATGAGAGGTGGAGCAGGACAAAGACAGCAAATATCCTCGGTGTTCCAATTAGTACATTGAAATATAAATTTAACAGGCTGAACATATACGATATTCTTGGTCAGAGAAAGAAATTATCCCGCAGGTCTAAGAATATTGCGAAGTATTTTAAGAATTAGGTTGTTGGTTGATTAGTTGATTGGTTGGTTAGTTGATTGGTTTTTTAGAAGTCAACTTCCTCAACTAATCAACTTTTCAACATCTTTTATTGAAGTAATTCTACTCGCAGTTTATTATTTCCCGCAAGGTTTGAAGACATTTTAATCCTTCCGTCTTCTAATACTGTTATCCCATAAATTTCCGGTAGGCTTTCAAGAAGTTTGATCCCTTTTTCCGGCCCCATTGCAAATATGGCGGTTGAAAGTGCGTCTGTTGTTGTGGAGTCTTTTGCAATTATGGATACGCTCTGGAATCCTACAGAAGGATGGAGTGTCTCAGGGGATAAGATATGGTGATATCGTTTCCCATTCTTCATAAAAAATCGCTCATAGTCTCCTGATGTTGATATTGACATATCTGTAAAGTGTACCTTTGCCAGTGTGTCATTTGTCCCTCCTGATATTTTTCGGGGATGTGTGATGCCGATATTCCATAGAGTACCGTCAGTTTTTTTACCGAATACTTTCAGGTCTCCTGCAACAGCAATAATCCCTGAATTTATGCCGTGTTTTTTTAGTATATTCAAGGCATAGTCAGCGGCAAATCCTTTGCCGATGCCGCCGAGATTTATCCTCATCCCCTTCTTTTTTAAAAAGATTGTTTCTGCTGTCTCATTCACTATAATATTTTTATAATCAATCAAAGGCCGTACGGAATCCAATTCTCTATTTGAAGGTATCCTGTCTGACTCTGTGACCTTCCACAAGTCTATTGCAGGCCCGATGGCTATGTTAAATGCCCCTCCGGATAGTTCAGCAAATCCGAGAGCCTTTCTAACAATAATGATGAGGTCTTTATCTACTTTCACCGGTTTAATACCCGCAGAGGCATTTACTTGTGAAATGTCAGATTCAGGTTTATACGTGCTCATTATCTCTTCAAGCCGCCGTATCTCCTGAAAACCGGAAGTGATGGCATCATCTGCCTTTTTTTCATTCTCTGCCGCAACCGTAATCTCAACAATTGTCCCCATCAGAAGCTGGGAACGTTTGTAGATGTGTAAGGGCTGAGAGCATGCAGAATTAAGAAGAAGTAAGAAACAAGAAGTAAGAAGTAAGAAGTTAAGATGGACACTCCGCATTTGCTATAATTCTCTTTTATAAGTAAAAGTTGCGATGGTTAATGTTATTATGGCAAAGCATACAAGAAACAGGAAGTCTCCATGAATGGCAGTAAGGCTTGCTCCTTTGAACAGTATAATCCTGAGGGCATGAACAGCGTAAGTCTCCGGGTTTACTTTGGCAAATGTCTTTAGCCATGCGGGGAAGCTCTCTATAGGATAGATGGCGCCGCTCGGAAAGAAGAATATAACATTCAGGAAGCCGCCGAGTACGCCGACTACCCTGGGGTGATTGGCACGTCCTAGTATTACAAACATCATACCTAATAAACCCAACGTGGATAGGATAATAATTGTAACTGCCGATAGCAGGGCAGAGGGAGATAACGTACTCCATATATGAATCCCGGATATCAGGGAGCCTAAAAAAAGGACTGTGACTGCAATTGTGGTGGTGATGATAACCCCGCTTATTACAAGTCCCAATACGATATCTCTTTTTGACAGCGGTGTAAGCAGGTAACTCTCATCAAGACCGAGAAATTTGTCCATCACTGTGTTAAAGGCGCCTGTGGTAAGCGAGCCAAGGAAAATAGCCATGATAACAATACCGGGTATAAGAGACTGGTCATAATCAACCTTTTTATATAATTCAATGTAACGTACAATAGCGCTTTCATGTTTCTCTCTGACCGGTACAAACCTTACCTCAATCGAGGATAATCCGCCAAGTGCAGCATTCCGGATTGTTTCAGAAGATATGGTCTCAGTATTATCAAGGAAGAGTCCAATCTCGCCGCCCTTGCCTTTTATTATATTCCTGCTGAAATCATGAGGCATGATCAATGCAGCTTTATATTTTCCGTTCTTAATACCTTCAATTGCCCTTCCCTGGTCACTTTCCCTGAATACCTGCACATACCTCGGGCCTTCCTCAATTGCCTGAAGGCGTTCAATTACACGAAGAGAATACGGCCCGTTGTCCATGTTTACGACAGCAAGCGGGAGATTTTTCAATGCACCCTGAAATGAACTCCCGAGGATCACCAGATATAATAAGGGCATTATGATACTGGACATGATTACAAGGGGATTCCTTATAAATCTCCTAAGGTCTCTTTCAACAACTGCAAATAAACGGGTCATAAGTTATATTAAAAATTAAAAATCAAAAATTAAAAATAATATGAAGCCATGCAATTATTTTTTGATTTGTATATTTGATTTTTGCATTTTGATTTTTGATATTATCTTCATCTTCCCCACTTTTGCGGGATCCCCGCACCTATCAGGAAGCTCACCTTCCTTGCCTCTTCTTCCCTTATGGGTCTGCCGGTGAAATGGATAAACACATCTTCTAATGTCTGTTGTTTCAGCAATATAGAATTTGCCTTGCCGCCTGATTTTTCTATTTTGTCTAAAAGTAATGGAATGGCCTGTGCACCATTTTCAACTGAAATCCTTAATTTCCCTTCTGAAGATATTACTGATTGTACGTTCGGCAGGGTCTTAATATCTTCAATAATTGTGTCCTCTGTCTTTCCGGCAACAGAGATTTCAACTATATCTTTTGTGGGGATAACCTTTTTCAACCCCTCTAAAGTATCTATGGCCACAATCTCTCCATGGTCTATTATGGCAATCCGTTCACATAAAAACTCTGCCTCTTCCATATAGTGTGTTGTCAGTAGAATAGTCAGGGTATCTTCTTTACGAAGATTTATAAGAAGGTCCCAGACTGCGTGCCTGCTCTGCGGGTCTAATCCGATAGTCGGTTCATCGAGGATTAATATGGCCGGCTTGTGTACAAGCCCCTTTGCAATCTCAAGCCTCCTTCTCATACCGCCGGAGTATGCTGCAACAAGGTCATTCTTTCTCTCTGATAGCCCGACCCTTTCCAGCAAATAATCAATCCTGACCTTTCTATCCTTTTTGGGCATACTATAAAATCTGGCATATATGTCCATGTTCTCCCAGCCTGTCAGGTCTAAATCGCTTGTCATGGCCTGAGGGACAACCCCGATTAATCTCCTTACTGCTGTATTATCTTTTCCTACCTCAATCCCCAGCATATTTGCCTTACCGGATGTGGATTTTAGCAGTGTTGTGAGAATTCTTATCAGGGTTGTTTTTCCGGCGCCATTCGGGCCGAGAAGCCCGAAACATTCCCCCTGATTAATTGAAAAAGAGACACCCTTCAGCGCTGTGAAGGAGCCATATTTCTTTAATAGATTGTTGACTTCTATTGCATACATATTAAAAACAGGTAACAGGTAATAGGTTATAGGTAATGGGTGATGGGTGTTTCCTCACCATTCACCATTCACTATTCACCATTTACCATTTACTGATTCAAATCTGACTCTTACAGTCATCCCGGGTTTTAATTCTCCTTCATTATCTTTTATTGCCGTTTTTATTCTGAAGGTTTTTATATCCTGCCTGCCTCTGGTTACGTCTCTCTGTGTGGCAAACTCAGCCTCTCTGCTTATCTCTGTTACTTCACCGTCAAAGGTTTTGTTTTGTACTGACTCTGCTGTAATGACGGCCTTTTCACCGAGCCTGATTTTCCCTATATTGGTTTCTTCTATATCTATTCTTGCCCATAAGTTTTTTGTGTCATATATTGTAAGTATTGTCTTTCCGGGTGATGCCATTTCCCCTTCTTCAAAATATTTGTATGCTACTACCCCGTCTATAGGTGAGGATACTTCCGTGTCTTTTATCTGTAGACCTGCAAGCCTGAGCCGTGCCTCGGCCTCTTTAATATTGACCCTTGCTGATGTTACCTGTGCAGTAGATGTCTTCAGGTTTGCACCTGCAGCCGAACGGTCGGCCTCTAAACTATGCTTCTTTGATAATGCAGCATTAAGCTGGGCATTAGTAGCATTGTATGCTGTCTTTACTGTGTCGAGGTCTTTCTTTGCAGCATAGCCTTGTTTAAACAGTTCTGTGATACGATTGAAATTATCCCTTGCATCCTCAAAAAGCGCTGTTGCCCTTTCTATCTCATATTCAGCGGCCTTAATCTCTGCATTTGCCCGTTCAATCTTTGTCTCTGCATTTTCATAATTAGAGAGTGATACATTGTATCCTGCCTCTGCACCCTTTAACATTGCATTTATCTCATCTGCTTTTGCTGTAATCTCCCTCTTGTCAAGGCGTACTAATATCATCCCCTTAGTTGTCCTGTCCCCTTCCTTACAGCATAACCACTCTATCCTCTCCGGAATCTTAGGGCTTATATCAACTTCCAATGCCTCAATCATACCCGTTGCCTCGATAGCAAGCCCCTTTTTAACAGAGCCGTTCCATCGGGTATAAGTAAGAGCTACGACTATGAAAATCACTATAAGGATTAGTACAATTACACGCTTATTTTTCAATCGAAAATACCTCCGGCGGGGTAAGAAAACCCCGCCTATCCAAATCTATGAGGATAGGTGGGACATTCTTGTCCCGCTGATTTTCATGTCCCTTTGTGAAACCCCGTTTCATGACGGTTCACCCGAAAATCTCCATAGTTCACCCTCCCCCTAACCCCCTCCCGTCAAGGGAGGGGGAATAAAACCATGTACCCTCTCCGCCCGGCGGGAGAGCTGCAATAAAATTCCTACCAAATTCCTCCCCCCTCCTTTGCGGGGGGAGGCAGGAGGGGGGCACGGGTGAGGGGGCCTCATTTTCATCATCCTTTGTGAGCCGAAGGCTCATGTCGGTTCATCCGAAAATCAACCCCATCCCCACCCTAACCCTCCCCTTGAAGGGGAGGGGATAAAAACTAAGCACCCTCTCCCTCAGGGAGAGGGTCCGGGTGAGGGTGGGGTTTTCATGGCCCTTTGTGAACCCTCGGTTCATAGGAGTTCACCCGAAAATAACCTCAAAGTAAGCAGTAAGCGGTAAGCAGTTAGCAGATCAAGACTTCCTTTACTGCTTACTATTCACTGCTTACTGCTCACTATTTACTATTCACTATTTTATATGGTGTATCATCAACATATTTGTAGATCCTGCCACGCCCATCGGGACGCCAAAGGTGATGATTATGGTATCTCCTTTTTCAACGAGTTTTTCCTGTAACAGTTTCTTTTCAACAATATCAATCATGACATCCGTGTTATCTATAGCCTCAACCATGACACCTTTAACACCCCAGTAAAGTGAGAGCCTCCTCAGAATCGGTTCTGTGTGTGTAATGCCTATCACAGGAATATCAGGGCGATACTTGGATATAATACCTGCAGTCCCGCCTGTCTTTGTTAAGGCAACTATGGCCTTTGCCTTTATATCCATTGCAGTGTAATAAACAGCATGGGCAACTGCGTGTTCAGGGTCACCTTTAACTTTAATCTGTTCAGGGTCGGGTCTTATGGAATCGAGCAGGTTGTCCTCTGTTGCAAAAGCAATCCTTTTCATCATCTCAACGGCCTCAACAGGATACTTGCCTACGGCCGTTTCTCCTGACAGCATTATTGCATCAGTCCCGTCAACAATTGCATTAGCAACATCCGATGCCTCTGCCCTTGTAGGCCTCGGATGTTGTATCATTGACTCCAGCATCTGGGTTGCAGTAATAACCGGTATAGCCTCCTCATTACAACGCCTTATTATCATCTTCTGGTATATAGGCACCTTTTCAGGAGATATTTCAACGCCAAGGTCTCCCCTTGCTACCATTATCCCATCTGATACCTTCAGTATTTCTTCGAGGTTGTCTATTGCCTCCGGCATCTCAATCTTGGCTATTACAGGGATAGATGCACCCTCCATCTTCAGGATATTTTTTACCGATTGTACGTCCTCAGCATCCCTGATAAATGATATTGCAATAAAATCTACATGCTCATTAATCCCTATAAGCATGTCTTCCTTGTCCTTATCTGTAAGGCTTTTGATGGATAATCTTGCATTCGGGACATTAATCCCCTTTTTCTCAGACAAATCGCCGCCGCGGATAACCTTGCACTCTATGTCAGTATCTGAAATCTTCAGTACCTCAAGCTCCAGCAGACCGTCGTCCAATAAGATATGAGCGCCTTCGTTGAGGTCAGCCGGCAGTCCTTCATAATTTGTAGATACCTCTTTATTATTTCCGGGCACATCCCGTGTTGTTATTATAATATTCCTGCCCTCTTCTAATGTTATTACCCTGTTTTCGATCTTGCCTATTCGTATCTTGGGGCCTTGGAGGTCAAGCAGTATACCGATATCCCGTCCTGCCTTTTTTGAGGCTGTTCTTACATTATTGATTACCCGCCTGTGGTCTTCAGCACTCCCGTGAGAAAAGTTAAGCCTTGCTATATCCATCCCTGCCTTAATAAGCTCTTCAATTACCTCCGGCATATTACTCGCCGGGCCGAGTGTTGCGATTACCTTTGTTCTGCACTCCATTCTAAAATCCCCCTTTCACGCGAAAATACTTTTGAGTAAGCAGTAAACAGTGAGCAGTTAGCAGATAAAACCTGCCGCCACTGCTTACAGCTTACAGCTTACTGCTCACTATTTTCATTTATCAGTTCTATCTTCCTCCTCGGATTTCCTATCAACCCCTGCGGTCTGAATACCATCATGAGTACCATAGCCCCGCCGAATGCGAGCATCCTGTAATCCTGAAAACCCCTGAAGACCTCCGGCAGTATTATAAGCAATCCAGCCCCGATTATAACACCTGCGATGCTTCCCATTCCACCTAAAACTACCATTGAGAGTACAAGCACTGTTTCAAGAAATGTAAAGCTCTCCGGTGATATGAATGCATAACGGCCTGCAAAGAAAACACCCGCTATCCCTGCCCACAATGCACCCATTGTGAATGCGAGAATCTTCATTGTTGTAATATTAATACCCATTGCCGAGGCGGCAATCTCATCCTCTCTTATTGCAATCCATGCCCTCCCTATCCTTGAGTTATTAAGCCTGTTTATAATGAAAATAGCTATTATATCAAATAGCAGGATAAGATAGTAAAAATGCGCCGGTTCAGAGAATGTAAAGCCTCCGATAGCCGGCGGCTTGATCCCAAGTATACCGTTCGGCCCGCGTGTGACAGTGTCCCAGTTATTGAGCATAAGGTGGACAATCATAAGAAACCCCAGCGTAACTATTGCCAGATAATCACCTCTGAGACGCAGGGTCACCATACCAAGTATCATGCCTGCAATGCCTGCAAGCGTCCCGCCTATTAATATGGCCGGCCAGAAGGGTATCCCGAAGTTTGTATTCAGGATTCCATAAGAGTATGCCCCTATTGCATAAAAGGCAATATAGCCGAGGTCAAGGAGACCCGCAAGTCCGACCACAATATTAAGACCGAGTGCAAGGATAACATATATCCCTGTGATAATTAAGATGTCTGTATAATAGTTATTTATTAAAAACGGGGCAGTCACGAGCAATAATAAAAGAGCGGCAAGAAGAGCATTTTGAACACCTTTTTTCTTGCACACTGTTTCTATTTTTTGAATTCTGACATTAATCTGCTGAAAAGTATCTCTGCAAGATGAAGCTGTTACAATCCTTTGTGTAACTTGAAACAGGAGGATACCTGAAAAGATAATGCCGGCCGCCAGCGCTGAATTAAAAATGCCGAGGAATGGCAGTAACAGCAAGCCGGACCATATTGATAAAAAAATAATCTTATACCTTTTCTGGAACACTTTCTCCAAGCAGACCTGTTGGTTTAAATGTCAGGATTAATATGAGGATTATAAATGCGAATGCGTCTTTGTATTCACTTGAGATGTATGCAGCACCGAGGCTTTCCATAATCCCCAGCATAAAGCCGCCTAAAACAGCGCCTTGAATATTCCCGATGCCGCCGAGTACAGCGGCTGTAAATGCCTTTATCCCTGCAACATAACCCATGTAAAAATTTACAAGTCCGTAGTACATCGCAACCATAAATCCTGCAACTGCTGCAAGGACTGAACCTATGATGAATGTTGTCATAATGACAGTATTAATGTCTATCCCCACAAGTGATGCCATCTTCTTATCCTGTGCAGTAGCCCGCATAGCCTTGCCGAATCTGGTCTTTTTTATAAATGCATGAAGGATAGTCATAAGGAATATGGAGGTAATGATTATAAATCCCTGTAGATAAGTTAATGTTGCGTTGCCGAGAGATACCCCGCCGGATGAGAGTATATGCGGGAATATCTTATCAGCAGAACCCTGAGTCAGCATAACATAATTCTGCAGGAAGATAGAAACCCCGATGGCAGAAATAAGCGGTGAAAGCCTCGGTGCATTTCTTAATGGCCTGTATGCCAGCCTCTCCATAGTGAGGCCATAAGCAGCAGCATATATGGCGGCAACAATCACCACTATTAATAATGACAGGACAAGATTATTGGAAGTAAATCCAGTAACAGTTAGAAAAGAGAGTGTAATAATTGATACATAAGCACCGAGCATATAAATCTCACCATGTGCAAAATTAATAAGCTCAAGTATCCCGTACACCATTGTATAGCCGAGTGCAATCAGTGCGTACACAGCGCCAAGCGTAAGGCCGTTTATAACCTGCTGAAGCAACATGCGTTAAAATACACTTTATAACGGAAGATTGTCAATATGAGGGGAGATGGCAGGGAAGAGGTAAGAAGGTTGAAGGTTGAAGTAAGAAGTAAGAAGTAAGAAGTAAGAAGGCTGAAGGCTGAAGACTGAAGGTGGACGTAAGAAGTAAGAGGCAAGAAGTAAGAAGTAAGAAGTAAGAAGGCTGGAGTAAAAAGTAAGACGTAAGAAATAAGAATTGCAAAAGAAATTCGCTCCGCCTTGACGGGGGAGGGGTAGGTGTAATCTCAGAGATTCCCTCCCCTTCAAGGGGAGGGTTAGGGTGGGGATGGGGTTATCTTTGCATGAAAAAACCTATTGTTTCTTTCAGCCTCATTTGCTATAATCCCTCCCAATTATGGATGATACTCAAGAAAAGAAAAATTACTTTCCGATATTCTTAGACCTCACAGGTAAAAAGTGCATTGTTGTAGGCGGCGGGAGTGTTGCAGAAAGGAAGTGCGAGTCACTTATAAAGGCCGGTGCTGATGTAACAGTTATTGCACCAATGATTACCAAGGGACTCAAAGACATTCAGGCAAAGGGACAGATTACCCATATTAAACGTGATTATCAGGCCGGTGACCTTGATACTGCATTTCTTGTAATCGCCGCAACAGACTATGAAGAGATAAATCAGAAGGTTGCTGATGATGCGAGGGCTTCCAACAAACTTGTAAATGTTGTTGATGAACCGGCACTTTGCAGTTATATCACCCCTGCTGTATTCCAGAGGGGCTTACTCACAATCGCCATATCTACCGGCGGGGCAAGTCCTGCAATAGCCAAAGAGATTCGTGAAGAGCTGCAGAAATTATACGGCGGCCCTGAATTTAAAAAGCGCCTTGAGCATGTAAAGAACGCACGTGACAAGGTTATGAAAGAGATCAAAGACAGGACACAACGCTCAAAAGCCATCAAAGAGATAGTTTCCACAATGCGTGGAACCAGCCGCAAAAATACCCGCAGCAAATCAGAGTAACACTTCGTAACAGTCTGATTTACCCGTTAACTTCCAGACATGAAGAAACAGACCCCTTAATGACCATTAATCAATAGAATCCGGTGATTATCTCCCAACACTTGAGACCCTCTTGAAACTGGTCAATGCACTGGACGCTCAGGTTATTATAGGGCCTCAGCAACACATTGAGATTCGGGCTGCCTAAGAAATAGATTTCAAAGAATAGATAAATCAGAATAAGCATGCTGGACAACAAATCCAACTACTTTACCTTTATCTGTTATGTGTTCATGTCTCCCTCTGCTTATGATGAAATCAACCTCACGGCCGCGCTCACGCCAGTATGAGACCTTCATATAGAACTTTAGGGGGTCAGCCACCGATTTTATCTTTCAGCCTGGAGGGTGTCTTACGGCGCAGTTCGGCAACAAATGTTTCATCAGAACGGATGGCCTCATCTATTTCTATACGGTGATCATAATAATATGCCAGGGCAGCGTATATATCTGATAATGAGAGGCCATGTTCTGTAGCTATTTCATCTGCACTTGATCCCATACGTTCATGCCATATAACGATATCCTGAACAGTAATACGATGACCTGCTATACGAGGCTTACCCCCGGCCACTCCCGGTGTTATATCAATGTGTGCTGGCGATACCTCTTTCATAATATCCTCCATATCTTAAAACTTCTTACCTTAACATTTTATCAAAAATCTTATTACCGGAAAACATTCAGGAAATTCTGGATACAATCGTCTTTGTGTGATTCAATCAGGGTATTGTTAACCGCGTTCACTTAAATTACTCCTGTTTTAACCCAGAGGATTTTGTAATGATTTCTCGATTATCTTAGCTACAGATTAAAGCAAAGACGAAACCATAAGTCAATTTTATTTAAAAAAACCTCTGAGTCGTTTATCCCGAGGAAAGGGAAAGATATAGTGGAGGTGTATAGGGGTCGGACCACGAGACCCTTTTGCTAGAAGTTCAAGATAGTGGGCTAATGTTGTTGTATTCCCTGCATCAGTGAGCTGCCCCTGCATTTTCTGATAGGAAAGTATCTGGCCTGAATATACACACCCAAGCTGAAAGAGCCTGCGTAACAGGGCAGGCTTATCAACACGTGTCATCAGGAGGATGTCACGGGAAATGGTTGTCTATATGAGGGAATCAACAATGTACCTTGCCCACCTGTCTCTGTCATTGATAAGAGGGGCAGCCCCGGGTATCCGCCATAATACAGATATGTATCCAGTTTCGTAACCGTTCACAGTTATCAGTTTACGGTTCACGGTTTTTCAACGAGTTATGTAACGCTTGGAGCATTTTTGAAATTGACTTCAATTCTTGAATGAGTTCTTTCGCATTACTATTAGAAAATACCTTGACCTCTTGTGAAATATATACTTGTGTTCTCAGTTCCGCAGCCGAACCTTTTGCTATATTTAAGAATCTCTGGAAATCCGGGATACTATTTCTTTCCATACTTCTAAATCTTCAAAAGAAGCGCCCACAATTTCCTCTTACTTTTATATTTTTCTTAACCGTTAACTGTAAACTGTCAACTGTGAACGGTTACAGTATCCGCAATTATGGGTATCGAACCTACATGCGTAATCCATACTATTTTTATATAAGATAATGGGAAAGGTGATATGGGTATGGTGGATTCGTGGGGCAATTACATGGTTTCGATCTTTTCTATAAATTCTTCAATATCTTTTAATCTATGGTGAAGGATATCATACACAATATCATAATTAATCCTTTCATAGTCATGGGCTATTATGTTTCTAAATCCGACCATCCTTACCATCTTGTCCGTGCATTCACCTGAGATTATATTCTCTTCATTTAATATATAAAATGCCTCACTCATCGTAGCCGGCTTTCTTAAATCTCTATATGCGATTACGGCTTCTGCAAGATCAATTGCAGATTGAGCCATAAGATAGAGATAACGCTCAACCGCGCCTCTTATATCTATGTTTTCGCCAATCTCTTTTCTGGAATATTCAGGATACCTTTCCAGAATCTTCAAATATTTTCTGATAGAGCTTATCTTATTTTCAATGACGGATATATTAGTCATAGATTTATGCCTTTGTTAAATTGTATTTTAAGAGCAGAGAGTGAAAGTCAAAATATTCATTAAGTATGCGGGGTTCTACAATTACCCTGAATGGTTCCTCCTCATAGATTAACTTTCCCTGAGCAATAATATTGTATTTTAATTCTGGAGACTCTGTAAAGTTTAAAATCACAACATCCACATTGTCATTTCTAAGTAACCGGCTGATTTTGTCCATTAAAGAAAATTTGATATTAAAGTTTCTGATCCTATTGTCGTCAGCTATATACACAGCAAAGTCGTAATCACTCAATGGTCCTTCCTTGCCTGCCGCCCTTGAACCAAACACATAGACCAATTTGACCTCAGGATAATTTTTAAAGATTGCTCTCAACTCTGTGACTTGATGTTCATCCATGTAAGCATTATATGAAATATGGTTGTAGGTTTCAATCAGTTAGTTTGCCCTATACCGTACAAGCCGGAACCAAGATAAAATATTCATCCGAAAATGACCTCCGGCGGGGTAAGAAAACCCCGCCTATCCATTTCTACGAGGATAGGCGGGACTTTCTTGTCCCGCTGATTTTCATGCCCCTTTGTGAACCCTCGGTTCATGGGAGTTCATCCGAAAATCCTCGCTTCAAATCCCCCCTGCCCCCCTTTTCTAAAGGGGGATACTCATTTCTTACTTCAGCCTTCCTACCTATCACCTATTCTCATCCTCCCCAGAAACTCCATCACTATCCGGTTGAATCTTTCAGGTTCTTCAAAGATCATGGAATGGGCGGCGTTCTCAAGGATGATGAGTTCTGAGTTGGGGATTTTGGAGGCGAGTCCTTCTGTACAGCTTAAAGGTATGGCTATATCATTCTTGCCGGCTATTATGAGGGTTGGTGCGGAGATTTTGCCGACCCGCTCCCGGCCGTCATAGTTAATAATCGAAAGTCCCTGACCCTCAAGGCCATCCGGTGGCTGAGGATAATGGGGATTCAGAAAGTTCTTTACAGCAATGTTTACCTGTTCCTCATCTTCAAAGAACCGGTTTGAAAAGAGCCATAGGAAGAATGTTTTCACAACAAATTCAGGGTTAACCCCTTCCATGAACATCTGTAATAGCAATCGTGTTTTGCTCAGGCCGATAGGCGTCTGCCGGGCATAAGAACCCGCAAGTATCAGGCTCCTTACATATCCCGGATACATTCCTGCAAGTTCCTGCGCAATCTGTCCGCCCATGGAATATCCAAGTATGTGGGCATTCCTGACACCAAGTACATCCATCAGCCCCTTTACGTCTCCTGCCATCTGTTCTGCCGAGTAGGGAGGTTTTGTCGTATCAGTTCGTCCGACACCGCGGTTATCAAAGATTATTACACTATACTTTGCAGAAAACGCCGGCATTTGTAAAGACCATGCAGTTGAATCAAGTCATGAGCCGTGGATAAGCACAAGAGGTTCACCCTCTCCATGAACCTCGTAATACATGTTTATGTCATTTACCTTTACAACCGGCATGTAAATCCCCTCCTTTAGCTTGAAATTGGAGTTGTATTATTGTATATTTTACAGAAAAAAATCAAGGTAAAAATAACCCTCTAAGCCATGAATACAGAGATAGGATTTTCGTGCGACAACGGCAACAACGAATAAAGGCCCCTGCAAAGATTACCACTCCTGTTGTATCCAGAGTCTATCTGCGCAAGCGGCTCTTTAAGCTCCTGAATGATGCGATTAAATACAAGTCAGTCTGGATTAACGGCCCACCCGGTGCAGGTAAGACAACCCTTGTGAATAGTTACATTGATAAAAAGAAAACCCCTTGTCTATGGTATCAGGTTGACTCAGGGGACAAGGACCCTGCCACCCTTTTCCACTATCTTAGCCTTGCCGTCAAATCACAACAGAAAAACAGTAAGCTGAAAGACCTTCCGCACTTTACTTCTGAATACCAGGGAGGTTTATCCACCTTTACACGAAACTTTTTCCATGAATTATTTACACAGATACCTCCTCATTCCGTAATTGTCTTTGATAATTTTCAGGAGGGTGCTTTTTTATCCAGCCCCTCCCAGTCTTTCACAAGTGGGGGACAGGGTACAAAATTAATTCCCCCTCCCTTGACGGGAGGGGGTGAGGGGGAGTGCGAGCAACAAGGGTTGTCGGGCGTCCCGCCAGGAGTCTTAGATTCACAAAGGGAAATTAAAATCCCCCCCTTTGTTCAAGGGGGGGGCTGGGGGGGTGTTTTCAGCTAACTCAACCTTCATGGAAATCATCAATACTGCCATTAAAGAGATACCGGCCGATTGCAGCATTATCATTATAAGCAGGACATCCCCTCCATCTATATTTGCGAGACATATTACAAATCGTGAAATGGATATTATTGACAGCGAAGAGCTTCTTCTGTCTGATGAAGATGTATCAGGGATAGCAAAGTTGCTGGGATGCCGTCTGTCAGGTAATGACGAGGTTTGCAGGATACAGGATATTATAAAGGGATGGACAGCAGGGCTTGTTTTGATGACGGGATATATTAAAGAAGGCATTAAAAGAAAGGATAAGTCATTTGGTGTAGGACATACAGGCAGGAAGGTACTCTTTGATTACTTTATGAGAGAAGTCTTTAAGAAATTTAATGCAGGGACACAGGACTTTTTAGTGAAGATATCACTCTTTAATGAAATTACGGTTGAAATGGCCCTGAAACTTACATTAAATCCTGCCGGTGGAGACATCCTTTACCAATTAAACGCCGGTAGATTCTTTATAAATATTCTTAATCATGAGGATGCAATATATCAGTATCATCCCATGTTCAGGGAGTTTCTCCAGTCTTATGCTAAAGGGCGGTTTAATAAGGATGAGTGGAGGGAAATTACTGCAACTGCCGCTTATGTGCTAAAAGATGCAGGTTTTCCAGAAAATGCCGCACATCTCTTTATTAAAGCGGAAAAGTGGCCGGGACTTAAGGAGGTTATATCAGAACAGTCAGAATTGCTGTTATCACAAGGAAGGTATAATGTGCTGGAGTCATGGATTACGTCTGTACCTGCTGAAGTAATGAACCAATCTCCGCGATTACTCTACTATCTTGGAATGTGCCTTATGTCCGCAGACCCTGAGAAAGCAAGATCCAGTCTCGAATCAGCGTACCGGCTGTTTAAAACAGCCGGTGATGCAGCCAGTATATTTGAGGCATGGAGCGGCATTGTAGAGACATACCTGTATGAGTGGAAGGCATTTAAACCGCTTGACCGCTATCTGCAGGACATTGAGGGCATAATAGCAGCTTACCCGGATTTTCCAACAAGAGGGATAGAAGAACGTACCGTATCCGCTATATTCAGCGCCATGATGTTCAGACAGCCTCAAAATCCGGCAATCGCATATTGGGAAGGCCGTGCATTGGATATCATCCAAAATTCCAAGGATATAAACCGTAAGCTTATGGTCGGTCACACTATTATTCTATACTATCTCTGGTTAGGCAGGATAGCCAAGGCAAGTGTTGTTTTGGATATTGTGTCACAGGCTTATAATACCTCTGTCAGCCATTATCTACCTCACCTTTTCTGGCTCCGCTCTGTTGCAATGTATTATGTCTACACTGCACAACTGAAGAAATCAATGGACATGACTGATGAGTGTCTCAGAATTGTTGAAAAAACAGGGATACAGTTATTGAATGTTATGTTTTATGGAACCGGGATTTATAATTCAGTATTGCTTGGTGATAAAGATTCAGCAAAAAAATATTCCCAGAAATTAACCGCAGAGATGGACAAAATCCGCAGTTACAGCAGGGTCTTTTATCATCACCAGATGTCAAATATTGCAATGCACTTAGCCATGTTCACTTCTGATATTAATTGTGCTCTGGAACATGCAGAGGAGTGTGTCAGACATTCCGAAGAACTGGGCGGGCCTCTTATGCTGAACTTCCACAGATACGTACTTGCGTTATACAGGCTTGAGGCCGGCAAGTCCGTATCTTTAAAAGGAGATATTGCTGAAATACGAAGGACAGGCAAGGCTGTAAACAGCATTTTTCATGAATACCTGTGCCTGCTATTAGAAGCAATGTCTGCAATGATGAAAGCAAGGAGGAGTATCTTTTGTGATAAATTCAGGGGAGCCATGGCACTGTCTAAGACAACAGGGATTTCTATATTTATGCTGACCACCTTACCTACTGCAGCCCGACTATGTGCAGAAGGGATTGAAGTACCTCATGTAAGGGAATTGATCCGGCTGAATAATCTGACTGCCTATTACACACCTTCGCCGGATGTCCTTGACTGGCCATGGGATATAAAGATATATACCCTCGGCAGGTTTGAGATATGGGTAGATAACAAGAAAGTAGAGTTTTCCGGGAAGGTACAGAAAAAGCCGCTGTCCTTACTAAAGATGCTTATTGCCGCAGGGGGGAAAGGAGCTGCAGAGGAAGATGTTATTGACTCACTTTGGCCTGACTCTGATGGAGACCAGGCTAATCAGGCATTTTCAATGGCGCTCTGCAGGCTAAGGAGACTGATAGGAAGTGACAAGACAGTCATCTACAACAACAGCAGACTGGCCATAGACAGGCAACACTGCTGGGTGGATACATGGGGTTTCAATCACCTCCTGAAACAGTCTGAGGATATTGATGCAGGCGGTAAAGCGGGAAGGGGAATCCCATGCATCCAAAAGGCCATCACTATGTACGTGGGACACTTTCTGCCCGGTGATATAAAAGAGCCTTGGACACTTTCACAGCGCGAACGTCTTAGAGACAGATTCATTACAGCAATCAGCAGACTCGGCCAGTATCACGAGAAAAGGGGAGTAACAGACAACGCGATTGCCTGTTACAACAAAGGGATAGAGATAGACGAACTTGCCGAGAAACTTTACCAGCGCCTCATGCTCTGCCTGCAACGCACAGGCAATAGTACTGAGGCAGTAAGGACTTTTAAAAGATTAAAAACCCTCCTCTCCATCCACCTCGGCATAGAACCATCACGGGAAACAGCGGAAATCTATAAGGCTATTCTGGCGGGGTAGAAATTGAGAGTATAATTTGAAGAAGCTTGTAAATGAGTCAATGCTGCCTATAGCCTCAATAAAAAATGGAAAATAATTTTCAATCCGTTATCAATCCGTTATCTCTTCTGTGATAATATGTCCGTAATTATGGGTATTGAACTATTTATTGCGGAGCCTCTTGCAAAAGTCTCTGTCATTCCGGAAAAGGAAAAGATAACTAAAACAAAAAAACATTAATATAAGAAGCCATTATGAAACATAGAATTCTTAAGATGATCGCTGTACTGTCTGTAACAGCATTTTTATCGCCTGCCGGAGTAAGCGCGATAGACGGACACTTACGATATGACAAAAACTTCGGTCTTAATACATGGGTACCATCACAATTGGTCTTCCAACCTGATCCAAATGGTAAACCGCTTGTCTTTGCACCACCACCATTGGGTAATTGGTCCACTACGGGTGGGCCTCAGCCAATTAATTGGTACAATATTGATGGTGAGGTTGATTCTGGATACATCACTCTTGAGCTATCCCCTGTTAGCGAAGTGTTGCCGGGACATTATGGGTATACAAATATGTATCCATCATCCTATTACTTATCAGGGAGCAGCAGTGCAACCTATGATAGGGAGATCATCGGAAGCAACTGGGGGTATAATATAACTACAGGACCGGGAATAAATCAAACACTTGGTCCCCTGTACTATTCAAATACGGGTACTTTCTATCAATATGGGGGGACGAACAATGTGAAAAATCTCTTCCTCGGTTATGATTCCGGTTCAAATGGCACGTATAATCTTAACAGCGGAAACCTAACGGCAGAGAGTGAAGACATTGGTTTATCAGGCACCGGCACGTTTACACAGACAGGCGGGACGAACACTGCAAGCTGGGAGTCCATAGGTGGTAACCCTAATAAAGGCATCGGCACGTACACGCAGACAGGCGGGACTAACAGTGTGGCCCAAAAAATCTACATTGGCAATTATTATTATCCCAGTCTAAACGACACATATAACTTAAGCGGAGGAACCTTAACAACCGTATTTTTTGAAAATTACGGTACCTTCAATTACTCAGGCGGCACACTTAACACTGGCGTAATTAATGGTGCTCACTTCAACATGAGCGGCAGCGGCACAAGGACTGTAAACGGAAATTTCTCAAATGTCCCCCGAGGCACTGTTAAAACAACCGGGACAACGGCAGAGTTTACAGATACATTTATAAACAATGGCGGTTTTATCAGCGACACATCTGACAACTATTTTCATGATCTCACCATCTATCAAGATGGTTATCTTGTTGGAGGTGCTTATGACCGGTTCTTTGTAAGCAACAACTATCTCAACTACAGCAATCAGCCGGCTCTCTGGGATACGGCAATCGCCTATCTTGCATTTACCGGGACTGGTACGCATAAATTTTACCCTGGGGATATGGCGGTCGGCAGGTTTGCATGGGGTACATTAGATTAGAATTGAGAGATGGGGGAAACCTTATGATTACCGGGGGTGGTGGTTCAACCTTTTATGTCGGCAAACTCTCTTTAAGTTCAGGTGCGTCTCTGAACCTTAACGGACACGATCTTTTTTACAATAATCTGGATGACTTGGGTGGTACTGTTTACGGCGGACAGTTGATTCACTGTCCCATGGTTGACACTGATTTTGATAGTATTCCTGATTGCCTTGATACAGATGACGACAACGATGGATTAACGGACACATGGGAAGCCCAATATGGCTTAAATCCACTTGATGCGACAGGCAATAATGGCGCTGATGGGGACCCTGACGGCGACGGATTTACAAATAGTGCAGAATTTTCAGGGGGATCAAGCCCGGTTGATCCGGCATCTTTACCAAACCATCCACCGGCAGCCAATGGTGGTTCTGACCAGAATGTTTTGATCAGCAGTCAGGTTACCCTTGACGGCAGTGCAAGCTCTGACCCTGATGATGACCTGATAACCTATAACTGGACAATGACATGCCTGCCTTCCGGCAGTTCTTCTGCCCTGTCTGATTCTACGATACCAAAGCCTGTATTTATCCCTGATATAGTGGGGACATATTGTTTTAACCTGACGGTCTGCGACCATAGGGTCTGCAACGGGGCAGATTCTGTTGTTATATCTGCTGTCACTCCGAACGTTCTGCCGAATGCATCCGCAGGCCCTGACCAGAATGTTCTTACAGGGCTTGCTGTTCTGCTGAATGGCAGCGGCAGTAATGACCCTGACCATGGGCCGAATACTTTATCATATCTGTGGAGTTTTATGAGTGTCCCTTCAGGAAGCGTCATAACAAATAATGACATAACAGGAAATAATCTCCCGATGGCAAGTTTTGTCCCTGATACGGATGGTGATTATAATATTAATCTTGCTGTCAGCGATGGTACTGACACAACTCACGATCAGGTAATAATCACTGCGGATGTCAGTGTTCCGCCTGTTGCAAATGCAGGATTAGATCAGTTAATCAAACTGGGAGTGGGAGTAACAGTTGATGGTTCAGGAAGCTATGACCAGGATGGCCGCCCGCAACCGATTACATACCAGTGGGGCTTTGTCTCAATCCCGGCAGGCCCTTCAGGAAGTACCCTTACGAATGCCTCTATAATTAACAGCAATACTGTTCGTGCAGATTTTACACCTGATGTATCAGGCAGTTATGTACTGCAGATTGCCGTAAGTGATGGACAGGCTGTGACAACGGATAATATGGTCGTGGTTGCAGACGGCGCTTCTCCAACCGGCTCTATTTCAATCAACAACAACGCTGTCTGGACAAAGACCACATCCGTGACCTTAACAATCAGTTGTGATGATGGGAGCGGCAGTGGATGTGTTGATATGCAGATTTCACGTGACGGTATATTTGATACAGAGCTGTGGGAGTCTTATGTTACAAGCAAGGCATGGACATTAGCTACAGGAAATGGAAACAGATGGGTATATGTCAGATTCAGGGATTTAGCAGGAAATATCTCAATTAGATACTCCGACAGCATCAAGCTGGATACAACTAAACCAGTAGTTATCTCTGTCGCAGATACCCCAGACCCATTCAATCCTAGTACCGGTGGTAAGACAACCTTCAGCTTTACAGTCTCGGATAATCTATCAGTTACGTGTGACGTTACAGTGAAGATTTACAATTCAGCAAATGTCCTTGTGAAAACAATTAACAAGACATGGGCACCATGTCCAACAGCAGGAGCAGCAAGCTCCGTAACATGGTATGGAAAGAACAACTCAGGAGTGCTCGTTCCTGCAGGCACATACACCTACAAGATACAGGCAAAGGATAAGGCGTTGAATTATTCATATATAAAAAGCGGGATTGTGACAGTGCAGTAAGTATGGAAATGAATAGGATTTGCAGAGGTCAGATTATGAATAAAAAAAATATTCTCTCATGTAAAGTAATCGTTGTATTATTTTCTATTGCAGTTTTACTGGATGGTTGTACATCTCATGTGGAGACGCCTGAGAATGAACAACAGGCACCAAAGATTCAAGAGATACGCATTACTCCTGCAAACCCCTCTGTGGTGGTTGGGAAAGCAATGCTTCTGACAGCATCAGCGTATGATACATCAGGAAATCCGGTATCAGTCTCAAATGAGAGCATATCATGGAGTTCTGCGAATACGGCAATTGCTGTTATTGATAAGAATGGACTTGTTACAGGAGTATCAGAAGGCAGTACACAGCTTTCTGCGGCGGAATCTGCTTCCGGGATAAAAACATCAATAACAATAAAGGTAACGTATGACATTGCTTATTTGCGTGTGATACCTGATACTCAGGAGATTAAAATTGGCAAGACTGTACAGTTCACTGTGTCTGCCTATGATAGCTCTGGAAATATACTACCGCTTCTTTCAGACAGATTCTCATGGGCATCTTCAACTCCATCGGCTGCCTCTGTTGATAAGAATGGGATTGTCACAGGCTTATCAGAAGGGAGTACTCAGATTGCTGCTACTGAGTCTGTGTCAGGGAAAAGCATATCAGTGATAATGAATGTAAAGTATGATATTGCTTATTTGCGAATTACCCCAGATGTGCAGGATATTCAAACAGGGAGAACAGCACAACTGTCTGCGTCTGCTTACGATAGTTCCGGAAATAAATTACCGCTTTCATCAGATAGATTCTCATGGACATCTTCAGACCCTTTGGTTCTTACTGTTGATAAAAATGGACGTGTAACTGGAACAGACGGAGGTTCAGCGACTATTTCAGTCAGGGAGTCATCATCACTGGTAACTGACAATATAACAATAACTGTTAAGTATGATTTTTGCGGGAAAGATTTAAGCAGGGACGAGTTCATGGATTTCTTTAATGGAAATCTTGTTATTGTAGGGGCTTACAGGGATAAAGGCAGTACCAGTTCAGATATTATAAAGGGGCTTATTGAAGACATTGTCCTTAATGGCATTGATTTTACAAGCCTCTCTGACTATAAGATTTCATTTAATGATGGAGTATACAAGGTGTCAAAGGACGGGACGGGAATAAGTTTTAAATTGTATTTTGCAAAAGACTTAGGGACGTATCACACCGGCGATTTAATACCATACAACTTATTTGATAAAGAGACATTCATATCAAATATAAAAATCTCTATATCACTGAAAGGGGTGAAATATAATTTCGACCATGGACCGCTTTATGATTTCATTGACGGGGATATAAGTTTCGCAGGGATGGATATTAGCAGTCTCAATGTATCCTTCAGATTAAGGACTGATTATATTGCATTCATGGTAAACAGTAAGGAGATTTATAATGGGGTACCTCCACGTGACAAGGACACTCTCACCCTCAGTATTACAACATCACTTGCGCCATTCGATAATATACACAATCAATTCTACACCGGCGGATATGGCATATCCTATGACGGCACTGTTTATAACAGTACATATTATGGTATTAAACAGGATTTCCATGATTCTGTTTTCCTGATGACAAAGGATGCTACCGGCTGGTTCTGGGAAGGAGATTATAAATCAAAGGTTGAAAAGGACAAGGACATATATTATCAGAAGGGGTTTGTGTCCAACAGGTCACAGAATTATACCGAGTATTACTGTGATGAAGGCCTTGATATTGAGACAAAGGTGGGTGTTGCAAAACACAATCTTGATCTCAAGGGAGGAGTATTTACATTTACTAACGGGACGGAGGTTAGGTATGGGCTTGAGTCGTTTTAGCTATAGTAGATGAAATATGTACCGGAAATGTCGGATTTTTCAAATTTGAAAGAATGGGCGGCACCCTCAAGGATGATCAGTTCTGAGTTGTGTATCTTTGAGATAAGTTCTTCTGCATATTCAGAATTGTTGTTGTCACAGTGAAGGTATCAGGTGCTGGAGTCATGGATTACGGCTATGCCTGCTAATGTTGTCTATGCTTCTTCTACGAGTTCCTCATTCAGGAAGGCAAGGAATTTAGTGGTTTCTTCGATAAACCGGTCTACAACTTTATCGAATTTCTTTGCGAGGTAATCTATCCTTTCACTTTTGAGCCCAAATCCGTAGATGTTTCTAAAAACATGCCTGAAGGAGAGAAATTCGTCGAGGTCAGCGGCAAGTTCTTCTGAAATAACCGCCGGCCTGGTGTCCTTAATTGCCATGGTCATTTTATATAACAGGGCCTTATGCCACTTATCACTATCCTCATATCCGCCGTTTATCTCAATGGCTACGTTCTTGAATATCCTTTCACAACAGTTGTAAAAATCATGGAGGATTGAACCGATTGAACGTCTGATGATGATCGAGTTGTAG
Organism: Nitrospirota bacterium; assembly: GCA_016212215.1. Taxonomy (NCBI): domain Bacteria; kingdom Pseudomonadati; phylum Nitrospirota; species Nitrospirota bacterium. The sequence goes on along the minus strand of JACRGV010000106.1, from coordinate 14,802 downwards.
GAATCTATATCTTTTAACTCTCTTTTATGTTCATTGAGATTTTCTAACTCTCTTTCAATGCCGGATATCAGACTTCTTATAATCTCTTTATCCAAGCTGCTTCCCTTCAGTTGAAATTCTTTTTTTAAATTCCTCTGAGAGGTCTTCAAAAGGTTTCAGATCAACCCTGTATCCGGCCTCTTTGATGATAAAGGCATAAGCCTTGAAGAAATCCTCTATCTTCAAGCCTTTTATAACCATATCTATATCCGAGTTAATCCTGAATCTTCCTGTCAGAACAGAGCCAATGAGATAAATAGCGTCGAAGTCATACTTTTTTCTTAAAAGGGATGCGAGCCTTTCAGCCTCGATTATGGCATCCTCTCGTAAGCATTTAAGCCTTTTTTCTCTCTCCTGTAAAACTGCAATCAATGACATTGTCCAATCCTTTACCTTGTGGAAATTATGATAGAAGAGTTTATCCGTGGTGTCAAATCGGTTGTAACGTCGGTTGTAACGTCGCCCGGGGTAAAAAAATCCTGAAAAAAATTATTTGGTTCTTTCTCATTTCAAGTGGGTAAACCATCTTCCGTAATGAATAACATTTTCTCTTTCCCCTCCCTTGACTGGAGGGCTATAATTATTCCACTTCCTTATCTCTCCCCCACTTGCAGGGGGAGGTAGGAGGGGGTAAGGGGAGGGTGGTATAAGCAGTTCTCCCTTATTACCGTTTGATTCTCAAGTGAATCCATAACAATTGTTCCGCATCTGTAGGTCTTTTCCTAATATCTTTTCCCAATGTTATTATTCTGTTCCCCATAGAATCACCCCCACCCCGTCAATGTGGAGGGAATATTCTTTACCCACTCGGAATTGAACCCTCACGGGAGACCGAGACGATCTCTAAGGCCATCCTGGCGGGGTAGAATTTGATAATCTAATTTCGATTATTGCATTGGAATGTCTGGTATTATAGAATAACCATGGTGAATGGAATTGTACAAAGTCAGGAAAGTGGTTCAGATCTTCAGGTTCAGACAGGAAAGCTCAATATATTATGGATATAGTACAATCAAAAAATAGTGTGCCGATCAGGCTTAATGAAAATAGATGGCTTCATATTACTGAAGAACATTCTGAAATGGCCGGGTATTATTTTAGGAGGATTAAACAGATCCAGAAGAGGAGAAAACTATGGCCACAGTAGACGTCAGAGAGGTTTTAAACATTACATCCGGACTCTTGAACATACCATTTAAACGTATCTGGTCCAGTTATGATGAGGAGGCGGATGTGTTGTATTTAAACTTTAAGAAACCGAGTCATGCGGATGATAGCGAGCTTACTGATGATGATATTATTATAAGGTACGAAAAGGGGGAAATTGTAGGTATTACAGTCCTTCATGCGAGTAAAAGACAAGTATCAGGATAAAGCTGTTGTCAAAAGATGCTACAACTGTTTAGTCCTTCCGGCTTTATGTTCTGCAAGGGCTTTTTCTGCCAACTTATCCAGTTTTCCTGCATGAATATCACCTTCAATCTGTCGATCCCACTCATCCGCATCGTATTCACGGAACCAGTTCCGGAAATTTGTTAGCTCCTCACGGTTTAACTTCTGAATTTCATGTTCAATTTGTTCAACTCTTGACATATTCATCCCCCAGAATGTTTTTATCTTAATAAAAACTTGAGAGAAATTTAAGTTATCTTTAAATGGATGTAGGCATATGAACTTGCCGAGAGACTATACCAGCGCCTCATGCTCTGCCGGCAACGCACAGGCAGCCGTACTGAGGCAATACGGGCGTATAAAAGATTAAAAACATTCCTATCTACCCACCTCGGCATAGAACCCTCCGCAGAGACTGAAGCCATCCATAAATTACTCCTGAAAAGGTAAAACTTTCTTTTAAAAACAAAATATTTTCAAAATACCCCCCCAATCCGTTATCAATCCGTTATCTCCCCATGATAATAATAGTTCTTATGAAAAATAAAAAACCGTTTATTGTGGACAATTACATCGTCCGTATCTATCGCAGGGATGAAGAGGATATTCGGAAAGTGGTAGGGATAGTGGAGCATGTGGGGGCAGAGGAGAAACAGGCGTTTCATAGCATGGATGAATTGTGCGGGATACTCAGCTCGCAAGGGGAGGGGAAGGTGTCTTGATCGTTCCCGTTAATATCAAACCAATACGGTTTTTTAAACTCCCACATTCACGCTATTGTTACTTTTGTAGCCAATCTGTATAAAAAATATACGCCGGCCGGGTTCCTTCTATATTTTCTAATGTGGCCATATAAAACTAAGGATTTCAAGTAGTTATAACAAATTATTTAAAATTATTTTATCAGGTATTGAATTTGCATATTATTTGAAAGGACTTAAAAATACGGACTTGAGTTTGTGGATTTCTATTGTTAATTCTTTTTTTACAGGAGGCTTTTCATGTTCAAAGGTGTATCTCTTCGTTATCAGTCTGATTCAACCGGATTTAGTGCAAAGTTGTTTTTACCTCTGTTATTAATCGGATTGATAGTATTATTTTCTGTTCCTCCTCATGCTGTTGCAAGCAGTAGTCAGGAAGAATTGTTAGGGTCGTTTGAAGGGACGCTGACAGGATTTGATGGGACGATTTTGGGCGTAGAGGCTGTTATTGATAACTCACTTAATAGTGAGGAGGGGCCTCTGGTTGCTTTTGACGGGTCAAATTATCTCGTTACTTATGAGAATAATAATGGCAGTGCATCTGATATTTACGGGCGGTTTGTATCCACATCAGGAGTCCCGTCATTAACAAATTTTCCAATAAGCACCTCGCTTTATAATAAGTACCGTCCTGCAGTATATTTTAACGGAACAAACTATCTTGTTGTCTGGTTCGATTACAGGGCCGGCACATCTGATATATATGGACAGATTCTTTCAAAGAATGGTTCACTGATAGGGCCTGAGATTCCAATCACTACTAACGCAGGTTCGCAGTTAAGACCTGTGATAGGCTTCAATGGTGTTAATTATCTTATAATTTGGTGGGATGACCGGAATGGGGTGGACGCAGACATATACGGTCAAATGGTATCTCCATCCGGTGCGTTGGCCGGTAGTGAGATTCCTATCAGCACTTCTGTGGGTAATCAGCAGCGTCCTGAGATCAAGGCTTATGGCTCAGACTTCTTTGTCGTATGGGAGGATGACAGAAACGGTAATTTGGATGTGTATGGCCGGTTCGTTACGTCTGCAGGCGCTCTTTCAGGTACGGAGTTTCCAATAGCCTCATCAGTAAACAATGAAGACAGCCCTATGATAGGCTTTGATGGTACCCGTTTCTTTGTTGTGTGGCGGGATAACAACAGCGGGATACAGACGGATATTTATGGGCAGAGATTGTCTGTAACAGGGGCACTTATAGGCAGTCCGTTTGCGATCACTACAGGAGCAGGGTATAAGAAGCCTGGAAATATAATCTTTGATAATGATGACCGCTATTTTGTAGTATGGGATGAATGTCCTGCCGCCTCTTGTTATCGGACAACACTTGGGGATATATATGGCAGGTTCATAAAGAAGACCGGTGCTGTGCTTGAATATAAATTTAAGGTATCGTCTGCATCCGGAGACCAATCCCGTCCGCGTGTTGCCTTTGATGGAACGAATCTCTTTGCAGTGTGGCAGGACTTCAGGAATAACACAGACTATGATGTTTATGGTCAGATAATAAATAGCTTTGACCCAACAGAGCATTTAGAGAAATGTGACGGTATTGACAATGACCATGACGGCAACGTTGATGAGGGCTTTCAGGGGGGCAACACAACATGCGGGGCGAACGTTGAAGTTGCTGAACACACACCGGATGGCGTAACTAAGGTCTCTTTTTCTTCGGTCTCAATGAGCGGTACAACTACGGATATAACTGACAGTACAGGCCCGGAAGTACCTTCCGGATATGACAAAGGCCCTAACCCTGTTTACCATGATATTATTACCAATGTTGCATTTACCGGTTATGCAACAGTTTGTCTTCCTTACGATCAGACAAAATATACATGGGAAAGCCGGTTGAGACTGCTCCATTATAATCTGACTAAATGGGATGATATTACTACAAATGTAGATACCACTGCCAATATTATATGCGGCAGGACAAGAGGGTTTTCACCTTTTATTGTTGCACAACAGAGGTCCACAGCGGTATCCATATCCGGAATGTCTGCAAAGGCAAACAGCGAGAGAGTGGTGCTGACATGGTCAACTTCATCTGAGACAGACAATGAAGGGTTTAATATCCTGAGGAGTGAATCTGCTGATGGTCAATTTATACAAATTAATCCGAGTATGATTCCAACCAGGGGCGGTGTCGGTATGAAGGCATCGTATGCCTTTACAGATAATGGAGTTGATGCAGGGAAAAAATATTATTACAAGCTGCAGGATATTGATGCCAAAGGGATTGTAACTGCTCATAATGTTGTTTCTGTTTTAGTTGATGTTGCGGAATTGAAAGGGAAGGCTGATGTAATAAGCAAGGCGGAGGAAGTTATTTCAACGAATACTGAGGTTAGTGCCAAGGCCCCGGAAAATTCCCGCAGTCAGACGGTAACTATTGCTGTTCAGGATTACCAAGAAAAGCCTGTACCGGCAAATAATACTGAAACTCTTATCCCTGCAGATGCAAACAATAATATCGAAATGCCTGCGGCTGCGGATAAGGTGAACACCGAAGGCATGAACGCAGCCGGCAAACCGCATGTTGACGGTCATAGGCAGGACATAGCTTATGCCCCCAATCCGAATACTGATACTGCTCATTCATCTCTGTCGGTCTCTATTGAAGATAAGAAGGGAAACCTTCTTACAATAAGCAGGATTAATGGTTCTGTCTTAACAGAGTCATCGGTATCCTCATTTAATGTAAAAGAGGATGCCGGGCGTATGATAATTTCATGGAAAGGGGCAGGGCCGGTGAAAGGTTTTGTTCTGAACAGGGCTGAAAATAACAGCAAAGAATATCAGCCAGTTTCAGGTGAGATACCGAATTTCAGCAGTAACAAACAGGATATTTATGAGTATATTTATATTGATAACAGTGTGAAGCCTGGGATTAAGTATGATTATCGGATTGAGCCGTTAATGGCTGATCATGAGATGGGGATGATCTTTAAGATTTCATCAACAGAAAAACCAGGTCTTAACAACAATGTGAAGTGAGTTTTATTGATGTGAGCTTTAATAATATTAAAGCAGTCTTTCCTTTATTATCTTCTTCTATAATTCTGTGTTTATTAATCCTTATCAGTTCTCCGGATGAAGTCCATGCTCAGGATTTCATCCTCAGGATACCTGTTACTGAGGAGGGTATATACAGGATTACCTATGAATACCTTGGGGCTGAATATGTCAAGTCTAACGGCATTAATCCAAAGAACATTGTTCCCTCACAGATTCATGTTTATAACAGGGAAAAGGATGTTGCAGTATATGTGGAAGGCGAAGAAGACGGGACATTTGATGCAGGCGATTTCATAGAATTTTATGCTGTACCAATAAGGGCTGGTGATGCAGAATATAAATATACAGATGAAAACATTTACTGGCTTAAAATAAGTTCTGACCCTGCCGCCAGGATGACCGAATGGGATTCTACAGGTTCAGGTGAAACGCAGACGTCCTACCTGCATACAAACCACTGGGAGTCTAACTGGTTCTACTGGGAGAGTATGCCTGATGGTGCCGGACTGGACCACTGGTTCTGGGGAGACAGGATTAAGGCAGGACAAAGCCGGCCGCATGGATTAAAAGGGTTGGACCTTACTAACTTAGATAGCTCTAAGTCTGCTGATGTAAGGGTTTATCTGCATGGGCGAACGGATGATTCAGCCGCCTCTGACCATACAACAAAGGTCAGTCTAAATGGGAATGAACTTGGTGAGGTACAATGGGATGGCCAAAAGCCGGTTACCTATACATTCAATGATATACCGGCAAGCCGGTTAAAGGATGGAGATAATATAGTAACCTTTGAAGAGATCAAGAATCCGGATGTAACCGTAGACAGCATATTCGTCAACTGGATAGAGATAGATTATTTCAAGAAATTTATTGCAGAAGGAGACCGCATTAAATTTACAGCAGAGGGGCAGGGTGAGCGGAATTTCTCTATTTCAGGTTTCAGCAGTCCGCTGATTAATGTCTTTGATGTAACTGACCCTTATAACGTAAGGCGGCTTAAAAATCCCGTAATTACCTCATCCACCGGAGTCGGCGGAGTAGGGAATAAAGTAAAATTCTCTGACGTAATATCGGAGAAGGCAACATATCTTGCTATAGCACGCCCTGTTATCAAAGAAAACAAGTTTGATTTTTTTACTGAGCCATTATCTCTTAAATCAGCAGATAACGGGGCAGATTACATTATAATTACACATGAGGATTTGAAAGATTCTGTTCTCCCTCTTGCCTCCCACAGGGAAGGGCAGGGCTACAGGGTAAAGGTTGTTACAACAAGGGAAATATATAATGAATTTTCAGGCGGCATATTCACGCCTGAGGCAATAAAGAATTTCCTGAAATATGCTTATGAAAATTGGAAAGGTGATCCCCCTGAGTTTGTTGTACTTATTGGAGATGCTAATGTAGATTATAAAGACTACCTTAAAGATTATATAGTGACAAAACAGATCAACTATGTCCCAACTTTTCTTGTGGACACAGAGATTGGAGAGACGCCCAGTGATAACTGGTTTGTAACAGTGGCTGGCGATGACCTTCTCCCTGATATGTTTATCGGGAGGATACCCGCTAAATCACCGGAGGAAGTAAAGGCTGTCGTTAATAAGATTTTATCTTATGAGACGAGCGGGTACGGCAGTTGGAAAAGCCGCACATTATTTGCAACCAATGATCAGGACCCAAGATTTGATGAGAATTCTGATGAGTGGATCGGTAATATCCCGCCGGATTACACCACCACGAAGATATACGCCAGTCAATATATGGATAAGACCCAGCCGAGGACTGACCTTATTAATCAATTGAATAACGGGGTAGCACTAACAAGTTTTTTCGGTCACGGTAGTATTGACCTGTGGGCAGTGACCGCTGATATTCAGGAGCTGTTTACTTCGGATGATGCATCCAGACTATCGAACCAGGGGATGTATCCCTTTATTGTCGTCTTTGCCTGCCTTAACGGGCTGTTTGCAGAGCCTTCAGAGGGTGTACCCATTAAACTTCCTGACGGCAGCGAAATCACATATTCTATTCCCCTTGCAGAGGCCATGCTGATGCAGGATAGCAAGGGTGCGATTGCAATGTGGAGTCCCTCTGCATTTGCATATCCATCAGAGCAGAGGTTAATCGGCAAGGAACTCTTTTCAGGGATATTTGAGAAAGGGAATAAGATATTAGGGTCAGTAACAACTGCGGCAAAGGTTAATCCATTTATAAAGGGTGAAATATATGAGGAAAACCTGGATGTATTTACATTCTTCGGGGACCCTGCTACAAGACTTGCCCTGGCTGCCGCCAAAGATAATACAGGCTCAGGCAGCGGTGGAAAGAGCGGCGGCGGTGGTGGAGGCGGATGTTTTATTGCTACAGCAGCTTTCGGCTCGTACCTGCATCCTTATGTCAGGATATTACGGGACTTTCGTGATGATGTGCTGATGCAGAGTTTTTTAGGCCGGAGGTTTGTGGACGCATATTACCGGCTCTCTCCTCCCGCGGCTGACTGGATTTCCCAAAGACCTTGGGCAAAGGCTGTAGTAAGGGTTTTATTGCTGCCTGTGATCTTATTAGCGTGGTTATTGATCTGAAATTTATTCATGCGAAAATCCCTTCCGGCGGGGTAAGAAAACCCCGCCTATCCATTTCTATGAGGATAGGCGGGACATTCTTGTCCCGCTGATTTTCATTGACATTTGTGAACATAGGTTCATCGGAGTTCCATTTTCATTCTCTTTACTTTAGACGCCTTAATATTTAAAATACAGGCCATGCACTTTCTTATAATCTTCTTATTGCTGATTCTGAGCGGCTGTACTCACGGGCTGAATGATGTTGAGGCGCCTAAGATACTCGGTGTTTCTATTGAGGCTAATGACATTTGTAATAAGGGCGGCAAAGATGTCCCATGTATGCTCAGAAGCGACCCTTCTGATGTGATTACTGTTAAGGTCAGGATACAAGGGAGTGATGACGTTGGAATCGCAGGTTACTATATCACATCCGGGGATGCCTTGATTCCTGCTAACTGGATCACCATTGCCCCTGCAGGTACAACTTATGATGAGACTATTACTTATAGTCTGCCGTCCCCGTCCGGTGACGGGATAAAGAAGATAAAGGTGTGGATTAAGGACCTTGGCGGGAAAATATCGGATGTTACAACTGCTGAGGTGCTTCTTGTATCAGGTCAGATTAAAAAAGGATGGAAGAAAGAGACTATTGACGGGGAGAGGGATTTTGCAAATGGTCTGTTCAGCCATGCATTACTGGTTGATAGTAATGGTTATCCCAATATAGTATTCGGTGAAAATAAATTATATCATGCTGTCCAGGATGCAACAGGATGGACAATAGAAAAGTTAGATGACATTGATATAGGCGGTTCACATGCCGGCACATCATTCGACTCTTCAGGAAATGTCCACTTGAGTTACATTGATGGGAATAAAAATCTTATCTATGCAACAAACTCATCAGGTGCGTGGAAATATACAACAGTGGATAGCTCCGGACATGTATCCGGGATTCCTGATATTGATTATAGTACAGCCGGGGTGCATATAAGTTACTATGATGCAGGAGGCAGGGACCTCAGGTATGTAAATTGTGTGTCGGACTGTTCTGAACCGGTTAATTGGACAAGCAAAGTTTTGGATAGCACGGGGGATGTGGGAAACCATAGTTCTATAAAAACAGGGACAGACGGCAGTGTTCACATAAGTTATTTTGATAATACGAATAATTCTCTAAAATATGTGACTGCTGATAGTAATGGTACATGGGGTACTCCTGTTACTGTAGATAATAATTCCGGCGATTATAGTGATATTGCATTAGATTCCAACAACAAACCACATATCGTTTATTATGACACTACAGGTATTCTAAGATATGCCTCTGTTGTCTCAGGTAACTGGGAGCCTGCTGAATTGGACAAAGATAGTTTTACAGCAAACTTTCTTTCAATCACTGTGGATGCCGGAGACATTGTTCATATATCCTACTTTGACACAAAGACTTCAGTGCTCAAGTATGCAACTAATGAGACCGGTTCGTGGGTAACTGTTTCTTTGGACACGGTTGGAACATCCGGTCTTTATAATCTTATTGCTGCTGATTCAGATAATATTCATATAAGTTATTTTGACAGCACTAATCTATCCGTTAAATATGCTGTTTGTACCGGCAGTTGCACAGATGCTTCTAATTGGTCAATCGAACGTGTACTAAGTTCCGGAGATGCAGGCAGGCACAATTCTATTGCAATGGATGCTGACGGGAATCTTCATGTCAGCTACCTAGGCGGGGGAGCGCTCAGATATGCAGAGAATACAACAGGAACATGGAGGACAGCGGTTGTCGGCAGAAACGGGTCATCATCAGGGGAGTACACATCTATGGCAATAGATTCCGGAGGAAATATACATATAGGTTACTATGATAATGATATTAATGGGCTTAAATATGCTGTGTGTAAAAATAACTGTGTTAAACCTGAGAATTGGACAAGCACAATAATTGAGATGGGGCTTCCCGGTAACATCAGTTTCTCTCATGTGTCATTGATTACGGATGAAGACGACGGTATTCATATTAGTTATTATGATATTTCATCAGGGTCATTGAAGTATGCCTTCTGTAATACAGGATGTACTGTTGATAATGGCAAAGACGGCATTGGTGATAACTGGAAAAGGGTTTTTGTTGATAAGAGTGTGATAGTCAATAATATTGTCATATATGATGTCGGGCAATATAGTTCAATTGCCATAGATAAATCTGCAAATAAGATTTATATGAGTTACTTTGAAAGGATAAAGGGTTCTTTAATGATTGCCGTATGTGGGGGTAGTTGTATAGAGGATGGTGACGGAGATGGTATAGGAGATAACTGGACAACAGAGGTTATTGATGAAGGAAAGAAAGAACCTGTCAGCGGCGCAATAGATGCAAGAGGGCTTTATACCTCTGTGAAAGTGGATCAGGATGGATATGTTCACATAAGTTATTTTAATGAGACAACAGGTGACCTGAAATATGCAACCAATAGAAGCGGTGGTTGGGATCGTGTTGTGGTTGATAATTATGACAGGGCAGGGATTCATTCAGCCCTCTCAATAGGAACAGATAATAAGGTATACATTGTGTATAACCGTATCTCTGCCGGCTTGAGCGTATTGAAATATGCGGTATGTTCTTTAAATCTAAATTGCACATCAGACAATGTTGAAAACATCACCCGTAATCCTGAGAAGAACGACGGGATAGCGGATAACTGGACAACCTACATCTTAGACATGTTCGATAATCCGGGTATGTTCACGTCCATTATTGCAGACAGTGATATCCATGTAATTTATTATAACCCTGATACCGGCGGGCTGAATTATACGTCCCCCCCATCTTCCCCCCTCCCTTGATGGGAGGGGGGAAGGGGGAGGGTGAGCTATGGAGATTTTCGAGTGAACCGTCATGAGGCGGGGCGCTCACAAAGGGGAATGAAAATCAGCGGGACAAGAAAGTCCCGCCTATCCTCGTAGAAATGGATAGGCGGGGTTTTCTTACCCCGCCTTCTCTTAATCCCCTCCCCCTTGAGGGGGGAGGGACAGGGTGGGGGTGAGCTATGGAGGCTTTCAGATAACAACCATGCAACAAAAATTATACCAGCTCATCATCAGCAGGCTTAATGGCCATGATATTCATTCAGAGGCTTACAGGGCAAGAATCATTGAGCTTGTCAGGAAAGGGATAGGCGGCTTCATAGTCTTCGGAGGAGAGTTGGAAAGTATCAGGTCATTTATTGATGAGATGCAGTCTTTAGCTGAGATTCCTTTGTTCATCGCCTCGGATATAGAACGCGGTGTCGGACAGCAGATTAATGGCTGTACAATTTTTCCTTCTCAAATGGCGTTCTCAGCGGCTGTAGATAAGCATAATCCGGAAGATGTCTGCATGTTGAGAGATGCAGTCAGGGCGATTGCACTTGAGGCAACAGATGTCGGAATTAACATGCCTCTCATCCCGGTTCTGGATATCAATTCTAATCCTGACAATCCCATTATCTGCACAAGGGCGTTCTCTGACAATGCCGGAGATGTGTCATGGTTCGGCACTGAATATATAAAGGCTCTTGAGGGAACAGGTCTCATATCTTGTGCAAAGCATTTCCCCGGTCATGGCGATACTTCAATAGATTCTCATATTGCACTTCCCGTTATAACAAAATCTTATGATGAACTTGTGAAGACGGAGTTAGTACCTTTTGTTGAGGCAGTTAATGCCGGGGTAAGGAGTATAATGGTCGGACATTTAACATTACCGGCTGTTGACTCAGCCCCTGCAAGCCTATCCGCTAAGATAATCACAGAGATATTAAGAAAAAAGCTCGGCTTCAACGGCCTCATAATCACTGATGCATTAAATATGTCTGCCCTCGATGATTTTGATAATGTCCCTGCAAGGTGTATGTCAGCAGGCATTGATATACTTCTCCATCCCACTGACCCAGACGTAACTGTAAAACAACTTGAAGAGGCAATATATTCAGGGATGCTTGATAAAGGGATTATTGATAATGCTGTAGAGCGTATCATAAAGGCAAAGAGAGACCTGAGTAAAATAAAAAAAGTACATATTGATTACAATAAACACGAAGCCCTTTCTGAGCATATTACAGAGAGGGCAATTACACTTGTGAAAGCTGGCCTCACAAAGGATGATGAAAATGGGCGGGGCAGGAATGTTCCACATATCTTTCAAGGGAGAAATGAAAATGGATGGGACAAGAATGTCCCACCTATCCTTGATATAGGTTTGGATAGGCGGGGTTTTCTTACCCCGCCGGAGGGATTTGCGGATGAAAATGTCCAATTGATCATTGCAGGGGAGAAGAAGTTTTATGACCCTTCGGTGTGGGATGGCATGGGAGTGGATACGAAGGGTTTTTCAACCCCGCCGGAAGGATTTTCACATTCCACCACCATCTTCGCCATCTTCTCTGAAACCGCCGGATGGAAAGGCAGATCAGGCATTAATGAACAGGAGAAAGACCTTCTTATAGATATACTTAAAAGTTCCGGCAAATCTATTGTTATCTCCTTGGGAAGCCCTTATGTCCTGAGATATTTCAGTGATGCAGATGTCCTTATCGCGGCCTATGGCAATAATGAAAAGACTCAGCGTGCTGTGATGAATTGCCTGATGGGTAAGATAGAGTTTAATGGCCGCCTGCCTGTGAAGATAGTCACTTAGGTCTTAATACAATCAAACCGGGTTTCTCAGCCATATATTTTATAAAATCCTCATCAAGCACTTTCCTGATTGCCGGTCGTGAAGATGCATGACGAATATAAATCTTATCTCCTGCCCTGATAATTATTCCCACATGCGAGACATCCAATCCCTCTTCATCCGAGTATATACCTGCATAGTCGCCGGTTTTAAGCCTTTCTATCACAGTGTTATCCAATGCATTTGCAGGGATGTATTCAATATTCCGTTCTACCGGTTTTATCCCATCAACAACATAAGTGCCATCTTTTTTGAGATTTAACTTTTTTATGACTTGAATTGCCTTGTGTCCTCCATCTATATCTGTAACATCCTCAACGAACCCTCCATTATATTCAATCCAGTCTGTAAAAAAATGGTTCCTGTTTTCAAAGGAAATTAGATCTGCATGATACCTCACCCGCTCAAGATTTTCCATGAACCCCGAAAAAGAACCTGAATGCCTCATTGCCTCAACATAATCAATAAATGTAAAACAGTCCACCTTTGCCAGATTAACAACAAAGACCTCCGGCGTAGTTACGTCTCCAATCAAAGTTGATCCTGAATAACCAACATCAAGAAATATCCCTGAGATAAATTCTATCCGTGCCCCGGCATCTTCTATGCAGGATGATTCATGCAGGATGCGGTCTAATTCCTCAACAGTCCATTTGCCTGTATTAATTATCTGTTTCATCCGAAAATCAACCCCATCCCCACCCTACCCCTCCCCTTGAAGGGGAGGGAATCAACATAGCCCCCTCTCCCTCAGGGAGAGGGTTAGGGTGAGGGTGGGGTTTTCTTGTCCCGCTGATTTTCATTCCCCTTTGTGATCCCCGGCTCATGAATGTTTCTGGGTTTAAAGTAGCAGGATGATATTTCACTGTCAATAAGGATTAACTGTACTTGAGACAATTCGTGCATTTATAATCTCTCCGCTGGGCTCAATAGTAAATTCAACAGTTATTGTCCCTTTGAGTTCCGGATTGTCCCTGAGTGCCTTCTTGTAAAGGAAGGTTATGCTTCCACTGTAGGATGTGAGTACCTCTTTTATTGACTCACGGCTTCTTGGTTTAAATAAACCATTTCCTTCTCCGCCTGCTGCCGCCTTGCTGAGAGAGACTGAGCATATATTCAGTACAAATACAAAAGAAACTATAAATGCAATGGTGAGGATCTTTTTGAATAGGAAATTATTGTTATCTTTTCTGAAAATAATCATTTGGAAGAAGTCCTTCTCCACTACTATTGGAGAAGGAGCATAATACATCGAGGTGACAAAGGTAGGTCAGTTTGGGGAATTACAAACCAAAAAATATATCAGATGATTTCCTCGGCCTGGTCACATTTGGGAGTTTGATAGCAAATATATTACAGATTGTTAAACAAAAGAGACTTGAAGACCAACATCAAAATTTAAAGGCATACGCAGACAACCTCAAGCATCATTATGACAACATGATAGGGCGTTATGAACAGGTCTCAAGTGCCTATCTGTCCATGAAGAGTGTTAATACGGCTTTATATAAGGAGATACAAACCCTTAATGATGTAGTCGCCGAGTTGTACAAAGAAAATAACAGACTTATAAAGGAACTGGACACTTTTAAAAAGGAGAATCTTAAGCTCAAGACTTCCATGTCTGGGTCGCCTGTCAAAAAGAAAAGACGTGTAGTAAAGAGGGAAAAGAATGCTTAATATTGATTCAATGCTTTACTCCTCATCAAAGAATCTTAGGCGGTATAAGAAACAGACTAAGGAGGCTGAACAAATCCTCTACTTTCAATTTGGTCCGGGGATAATCAAATATCTGTTAGCTGCTATTAGCGGGTGCCATTTTGCAACATCCATAAAACAACATATTCCGAAGAAAAAGATAAGTATCCGTAAAGAGGCAAATCCAAATAGGGTTATCGTTTGGGCTATTGCTCAGAGAATCAGAGAGGCGAGAGAACAGCAGGAGTTAAGACAGGAAGACCTTGCAAAGATGACCGGAATAGCAAGGCCCAATATAGTCCGCTTAGAACAAGGGCACCATGTACCTTCACTCACTACCTTGAGGAAGATTGCAGATGCCCTGCATCTTGATATAACGCTCTTGACGGCACAGCCTGAAGTCACACCCGAAGAGAGGCATGAATTTACCGGAATGGCGGAAAGCAGCATTGCAGAATGGAGTTGAGAAATCATACCGGACATAGTGTCCCTCATCCAGAACCTTCACCAGCTCATCCCATCCGGCCTCAAGAATCCTATCAGGTGTGACAAGCCCGGCCTTTACAAATTCCAGGTAAGTGCGTTTTGCCACCTCCTGCTG